>CAYXYC010000001.1:0-8376 GCA_964469225.1 uncultured Candidatus Saccharibacteria bacterium
TTATGGCAAACATAAACGCAAAACCTTCAAAGTTCATGTACAACCTTCTTCATGTCCTTCCTCCATTTACTGATGAAGAAAAAGGTGTGATCAATGCAATCATTGAAGTATCAGCAGGTAGTATCAACAAATACGAAATGATAACTGAAAGTGGTCAGTTGAAACTCGACCGCGTCGGATATTCATCACTCGCATATCCTTTCACCTATGGTGCGATTCCTATGACATGGGATTACGATGGTGATCCGCTTGATGTTGAAATCGTAAATATCACTGAACCACTCGTTCCGGGTTCTCTCGTCGAAGCACGAGTTATCGGTGTAATGAAATTCGTTGATGGCGGTGAAGTTGATGATAAAATCATCGCAGTATTAAATGACGATAAGCGTTCAGACCACATCAAAAGTTATACTGACCTTGGCGAATACTGGGAAAAAGAAACTCGTTACTACTGGGAAAACTACAAGGCAATGAAAAAGCCAGGAACAGGAGTTGTAGAAACATTCCACGGTCCCAAAGAAGCTATCAACATTATCAAAGAATGCGGAGAACGATACCAAAAAGATTACGCTCCGAAATTAGAAGCATAAAACTCTCTCAAACAAAATCCCCTAGGTTGGACCTAGGGGATTTTGTTATAAATTATCGCTATTTACTTCATTTTTAATTTCATTCAATAATTCTTCTGTTCTATCAAGAACTTCTCCAAGTGTTTTTCCATCTAACTTGCGTAATTCACCCCAAAAATAATCAACCTTTTCAGAAGGAATCATAAGATTTCCATTCCAAATAACAATTCTTGAAAAGTATTCTATAAAATGAGCGACACGCTCTTCGTTAGAATTTACATCTTCAGAAAAGAAAATAATTGACGACTGATCTCCCCCAAACTGAATTGTTTTTTCTAATTTTGAATGATATTGACTTCTAATAAGTTGAATCTTATTCAAAGGATTTTCTAAGGATGTGTCCTCGAATGCTCGTCGGGTAATATTTATTCTCTCTGTGTTATTTATTCCTTCCATAAAATTTATTGTTTTATCGCACTCGCGACTGCTTCTTCTGTTATTACCTTATGTTCAAAATGTTTAATTACATAATCAAGCATTTTGGTTTTCTCTATATCAGAATACCCTGATGCTTTAATTAATTGATCCATCATTGAAATAATATCATGAAAAGAATTTGGTGATACTTTATAGTAATCAGCATTCTTTTCAAAAACACCTCCCCCTCGTGCTCCTGATGTATCAACATTAATATAATTATATGAACCGAATTCAATACCCATCGAACCACCAGTACCGCTCTCATCAAAACGAATACTGGTTACCTTATTCAAAGAACCTTGTTCTTTTGGAAACTCATCGCTTTTATGCTGAACATACTCCTTAATAGGGTTTTCAGAAAGTTTTTCTGAAAATTTAGAAATAAAATGATTTATTTTTTCTCTGTAATTTGAATCTTCAATATATCGCTTGTCTTGTTCAAACTGCACATCTGGTTTTTTACCCTCCATATATAAAATTAAGTTTACGTGTAATATAGTCATTATACCCCCCCCCGATATAAAATACCAAACACTTTTTGACAAATAACCCTGATAACGCTATGCTGGAAAAACTATGCAAACAAACATCAAAAAACTAGAAAAAAGTGAAGTTGAAATCACGGGAACGCTCCCTGTGGCAGAATTTGAGAAATATGAAGAGAAAGCCCTCACTCGCATCGGCGACCGGCTCGAGCTTCCAGGGTTCCGTAAGGGCAAAGCACCTGCGAGCGTCGTTCGCGAACACGCCACAGAAATGATGATTCTTGAAGAAATGGCAGAACTCGCACTTTATGATGCCTATCCGAAAATTATCGAGGAACACAAAATAGATGCTATCGGTCGCCCACAAATTGGCATTACAAAAATCGCCAAAGGTTCTGATCTTGAATTCAAAATCATTACCGCTGTTCTCCCTGAAATGAAACTACCTGAATACAAAAAGCTCGCGTCGAAAATAATTTCCGATAATCCAATTACAGAAATTACTATTGATGAAACAGAAGTTGATAAAACAATTCTTGAATTCCGTAAAATGCGCGCGCATCAAAATATGCCTCCGCATGAACACAAAGAGGGAGAAGAACACGACCACCCTGAACTCACCGAAGAGCAACTTCCTCCACTCGATGAAGCATTCGTAAAAACATTTGGTGATTTTGCAACAGTTGAAGCGTTCAAAGAAAAAATCCGCGGAAATATGAAAATCGAAAAGGAAACCGCTGAGAAAGATAAACTTCGGTTGAAAATCGTTGAAGAATTGATTGCAAAAACTGAAGGTGAAATCCCAGAAGTTCTCATCCAAGGTGAAACAGACAAGATTATGTATCGCCTCCAAGCAGATATTGCGAACATCGGATTCAAGTTTGAGGACTACATCAAACAAATCGGTAAAACAGAAGAAGCTCTCCGTGCTGAATGGCGCGCTGACGCAGAAAAGCGTGCAAAACTTCAAATGATTATTCACACAATTTCTGAAAAAGAAAATCTCAAACCAACAAACGAGGAAATTGCAGGTGAAGTTGAAAAAATTATGACCGCATACAAAGACGCAGACCCTGCTCGTGCACAGGCATACATAGAAAATATGTTAGAGAACGAAAAAGTTTTCACATTTCTTGAATCACAGAAATAATTTACCAAACAAAAAAGCCTCCGAATTTCGGGGGCTTTTTGTTTTTACCTTAAATGAGTTTAGCCGATGATGTCTCCTTCGCCAAAACCTGTCCAGCGAACAAGTACTACAAACGGATGGGAATAATTCCAATGCCTTATGTAATCATAAAGCCTGTTACATTCACGCCAGTCACCAGTTACGCAATTTACTACACCCATTGGGTTGCCCTGTGAATCAAATACCTGAATCGCATTTTGATTCATCGGTTGTGACATAATGTATGCCACACTTACCTGTCCTGACATTGGATTACTGAAGTATTGCCCATACATTGGATATCCATACATTGGCGGGTAACCAGGGTAACCAATACTTACGCTCAACCTTACTTGTCCAGTCATTGGGTCAACATAAATGCCAACATTCGGCTGTACCTGCTCATCTGCGCAGGAACTCATGCTCATCGCCACCACCATGGCAACAATGAGAAAATATATTTTCTTCATATAAAACAACTTTTATTCTGCATATTATATCATACATATAGCCTATTTGTCAAGTACACCAAAACCCTTATATTTGTTATATTTCAATTATGTTAATCCCTACAGTAATTGAAAAATCTCAATTTGGTGAACGAGCGTATGATATCTACTCTCGCCTTTTAAACGAGCGTATTATTTTCCTTGGTGGACCAATTGATGACCATGTAGCAAACCTCGTCATCGCCCAACTCCTCTACCTCGACCACACTGATTCAAAAAAAGATATTCACCTTTATATCAATTCCCCTGGTGGTTCAGTCACCGCAGGGCTTGCGATACTCGACACGATGAATTTTGTAAAGTCAGATGTTTCTACTATCTGTGTTGGTATTGCCGCCTCTATGGGCGCCGTACTTCTCTCTGCTGGCGCAAAGGGCAAGCGCTTCACCCTACCAAATTCTGAAGTTATGATTCACCAAGTCATGGGCGGTACTGAGGGACAAGCATCAGATATCGCTATCAATGCCAAGCATATCCTCCGCACCAAAGAAACATTGAACAAAATTCTCGCCAAAAATACTGGACAAACAGTATCGCAAATAGAAAAAGATTCCGACCGCGATTACTGGATGACTGCCGATGAAGCCAAAAAATACGGCGTAATAGATGAAATCGTCGCCAAGCCCAAAAATGTAAAATAAAAAATGCCATGCGTATACCGCATGGCATTTTTTTTGCTAGTTAAGCATAAATGAATCAATTCCCTTTTTGTGAGCAAAAATCTCACTAAGAAAATCATGCTTTTCTGAAAGATCAAGATTCATAATGATATCTGTAATAGCAGAAATACATTCTTTTTCTTTTTCTAAAAAACCCAACTTTTTACACAAAAGAACGCAATGATAAAGATTCCTAGCTCTTACAGATGGTTTCTCTAAATCATTTTGATTGATAAGTGCTTTATTAAGCGCTGGTTCGAGAAACAAACGATAGCACTTTTCTTTAATCAAAGAATAAACCTTGTCATGTGACAAACTTTTTTTCAAATACATACTTGTTTTCACATAATCATGAAAAATCATTCTTATGCGTTCATTTGCCTGGTTTGGACTAAGGGTATCTTTGTTTTTATTGAAAAGATTATCAATAACATTTTCAATAATTACCTGGATTTCTCTTTCAACTCCTGAAACGATGTCTTTAGCGTTCAAAGAATATTTGATGTTTTCGTCAATATTTAATTCTCGCAACATATAATAACATTCGCATTGATATACATATCGAGAAAAACGATCCCACACAGAACGATTATTATTTAGTTCTTCCGGTTTTCCAATTAAAAAAAGTTTTTCTTCTTCAAGAATTTTTTTAAAATTCCTAAGAAGTTTCCTTCTTTCCCTATTACTCTTCATTAATGGAATAACCTGAATAATAATATTTACATCATGTAGCTTGTCTACTAAAAATGCCTGTTTTATGTGATGCCTAACAATTAGTGTTCTATATATAAATATAAAAATAAATGTAAGAACACAAACAAAAAACAAACTAAGGGGTACAGAAAACTGGAATAAAAAACAGTAAGTAGACAAAGTTACCATTACAGAAAAGAAAAACAACCCACAAAGTGGCCAAAAACCAAAAATTCTCTTTTTAAGAGAATCGATCCCAAAATGTGTATTGGGGTTTACGAATAAGTTCTTCATATTTTAATTAACATTTTTCTTTCTTTTACCAAAAAAATGGCCTTATGTCAATTGATATAGACAATAATGACTCTCTCTGGTATTATGAGGTTATCGAAATTTAAAAGTTTATTTCAGTGTTCCCTTTCCCCGACTATAATTTTGGAATCAATATGTCTTTGAAGAAACAAATCATTTTCCGAATATTTCCCCACACATATCACCGAACGATATAGTTTTGAAAGGGCGCACTGCCCGAATATATGAGTTTAACAGCAATAATCATTTCCGCTTCCGCACTGCTTGTCGGTGTTGGCGTTGGTTACTATTTGCGTCTCATTATCTCGCTTGGAAAAAAAGGTTCAATGGAACTTGAAATCAAGCAGATGATGCTTGGCGCAAAGGAGGAAGCTCAACGAGTAGTAGATGATGCCAAGAAAAAGGCAGAAGAAGTCACAGCCGAAGCCCAAGAGCAGGCACGAATAAAAGAAGAAGAATTAAAGCAAACCGAACATCGCCTCATCAAAAAAGATGAGTTGCTTGATGCGCGCCAGCTTGAAATAGATAAAGAAATAGAAAACATCAAAATTAAGGTTGAAGATGTAAAGAAAGTAAAAGAACGCGTTGATGGCATGGAGGCCGAGAAGGAAAAAGAACTTGAAAAGATATCTCACCTCTCAGTTGATGACGCAAAAGAAATTCTCTTCCGCGGTATTGAAGAAAAATACGAAGAAGACTTACTTGTACGAATGCAAAAAATGGAAATCGCTAACGCTGAGAAATTAGATCGTCGCGCAAAAGATATTCTTGCATCAAGCATCAACCGTCTAGCATCATCAACCGCAAGTGAAATGATGATGACATCAGTCAATATTCCGAACGATGAAATCAAAGGAAAGATTATTGGTAAAGAAGGTCGCAACATTCGCGCGTTCGAGCGTGCAGCTGGTGTTGAACTTGTTATTGATGAGACCCCAGGAGCAATCGTTATCTCATCATTTGATCCAGTTCGCCGACAAGTTGCTCGCCTCGCACTTGAGAATTTGATTCTTGACGGACGCATTCAACCAGCAAAGATTGAAGAAGTAGTTGCCAAAGCACAGGAAGATATCAATAAAATCATTAAAGACAAGGGAGACCAAGCCGTCTATGAATGCGGAATATTTAACCTTGACCCACGCATTGTCGCCATTGTCGGTCGCCTCTACTTCCGTACTTCATACGGACAAAATGTTCTTCAGCACTCTATCGAAATGGCACACATTGCAGGAATGCTTGCTGAAGAATTAGGTGCAGATGTGCAGATTGCCAAAGCAGGCGCCCTCGTACATGACATCGGTAAAGCTCTCGACCACGAAGTCCAAGGTACGCATATTGATATCGGTGTCCGTATTTTGCAGAAATTTGGTGCTGACCCACGAATTATCACTGCCATGAAGAGCCACCATGATGACTGTCCTCACGAAACGATTGAAGCAATTATCGTTCAAACAGCCGATATGATTTCTGGCGGAAGACCGGGTGCTCGTCGCGACAGCGTTGAAAACTACATAAAGCGTCTCCAAGACCTAGAAGCACTAGCAAAAGGATTCGAAGGAGTTGAAAAGTCCTACGCCCTATCAGCAGGCCGTGAAATAAGGGTTTTTGTCACACCAGAAAAAGTTACTGATATAGAATCAAAG
The DNA here is from genome assembly GCA_964469225.1 of uncultured Candidatus Saccharibacteria bacterium. Taxonomy (GTDB): domain Bacteria; phylum Patescibacteriota; class Minisyncoccia; order Phycocordibacterales; family UBA9973; genus UBA8515. The sequence goes on from CAYXYC010000001.1 coordinate 6,519, forward strand.
AACATGGCGCGAGATATTGCAAAGAAAATCGAACAAGAACTCAAATATCCAGGCGAAATTAAGGTAACACTGATAAGAGAAAACCGAATAATTGAATATGCCCGGTAGTAGAGACTAATTTATTTCATGCTTCTATCAAAAAATCACCCAACGAGGTGATTTTTTGATTATTTTTATAAAACGAAAGTAATTACTGTCAATACACAAAAACGCTTGTTCTCAAAAATAGCTTGGTATATAATAGGTTTATTCCTTTTATAAGGACGCGTTTGCAAACGGTCGAATACATTATTCAGAACTACTCATATTTTTCTTTTTTAATAAAAATATGAGAAGAGAAATTCGATGAATAAACAAGCATTAGTAGAATGGGTTCACGAAAAAATCGGTGGAACAAAAGTTCAGGCCGAAGAAGTTGTGAACGGAATGTTTGATGCAATAGTCGCTACTTTGAAAAAAGGCGGTGAAGTATCAATCGCAGGTCTTGGAATCTTTTCAGTAAAGCCACGCGCAGCGCGCATGGCTCGCAATCCAAAAACTGGTGAACAGGTAAAGGTTGCTGCTACAAAAGTTCCAAAGTTCCGCGCAGCAAAAGCGCTCAAAGACGCAGTCAAATAATTCAAATCATTTGAATATAAAAAATCACCCTATTCTATCTACGGGTGATTTTTTGTTTGTATTTTATAATGGTAAGATAAATAAAAAGAACCTTAACATGGAAATAAAATTTTTAAAAAAGACTCCATTCTATCTCGAAATAGAAGAATCTGTTGATGCTTATTTTAGACGCAACAACATTAAAAAAACTGGAAATGCAAAATTGTATTTCAAAACTATTTTTTGGCTTACACTCGTGAGCACCATCTACACCATTCTTGTATTTTTTACTCCTTCATCATCGCTCGTATCACTTACGCTTTGTGGACTACTCGGATTCTCATTTGCATGTATTGGTTTCAATATCATGCACGATGCAGCGCATGGAAGTTATTCAGAAAATCAGTGGATCAATGAGTTATTTTCCCATACACTTAGTCTCATGGGCGCAAGTGTTTTCATTTGGAAAATAAAACACAACATCACTCATCATACATACACAAACATAGAAAAATATGATGATGACATTGAAACAAGTCCCCTTCTCCGTCTACACAAAAACCAAGAGTGGAAATGGTGGTATATATTCCAAATAATATACATGTGGCCATTGTATGCACTTGAATATATTGGATGGGTATTCTTGTTTGATTTTCAAAAGTTTTTACACAAAAAAGTTGCCCAAAACAAGATCAAAATGTCTCGTGGGCAAAAATGGTTTTTCTTTGGAATGAAAGCTTCCTATGTCGTTTTGTTTGTGATTATTCCTGGATATATTGTTGGCTGGGAATACGCACTCATTGGATATGGAATATGCTCCTCGGTATGTGGTCTGACTATTAGTATCGTCTTTCAGATGGCACATGTCCAAGAAAAGTCTGATTTTGTAACACCTGAAGAAACATTGGGCAAGCGCGGTGATTTCTTTAAGCATCAAATCAACACCACGGCTGACTTTGCTTCCAAAAACAAGATCATCTCATGGTTGCTTGGTGGGTTAAACTTTCAAACAGTTCATCATTTATTTCCAAAAATCAGCCATGTACACTATCCTGATATTCAAAAAATCATCAAGGAATGCTGTGCGAGACATAATGTTATATACAAAGAATATAAAACATTCTTTGGGATATTTATTTCTCATATTAAGCATATGGCAAAATTAAGTTTTAATTAAACAAAAAAAGGCTCCCTAACAAAAGGAGCTTTTTTTATTGTCGGGGTGCAGGGAGTTTCTCGACTACCGTCGCGGGTGGTTTTT
>CAYXYC010000001.1:8476-18418 GCA_964469225.1 uncultured Candidatus Saccharibacteria bacterium
CCACTCATAAAAAAACACTCCCGAAGAGCGTTTTTTTATTGTCGGGGTGCAGGGAGTTTCTCGACTACCGTCGCGGGTGGTTTTTGATTCACTAAAGTGAATAACAAAAACCCTTTCGAATCCCTGACGCGAGCAAAGCAGTTTGCTCGCTCACCCACTCATAAAAAAACACTCCCGAAGAGCGTTTTTTTATTGTCGGGGTGCAGGGATTCGAACCCTGAGTCACCTCTTCCCAAAAGAGGCATGTTAGCCGTTACACCACACCCCGAAATAACCCTCACATACTAACATATTTAACGGCAAATACAACACAGTTTTATTCTCGGTCTCGCATCATACGAAACCGCCTCATCATCTCGAGAGCGATGCTTGTTTTTGAGTATTCGTATAAGTCCAAATTTTTCATTTGTTCATCAAGATGTACTTCCTTTTTGATTGAACGAATTGTTTTCTGAATATTTTCGTATTGTTGTTTTGCAAAACGAAGTGAACCTTCATTATTTTTAAGTTCATAATAATCAAGTGCTGTCTGCAACTGCTCTTCAATCTGCAAAAGCATGACATATTTGAATGGATGATTTTGAAGTGTTTCGGTGTCATCAGACAAATATGCCCCAGCAAGATCTTCAACATCTTTCTTTGTCGCACCTATAATGAACTTCGGAACAAGTAAACTTTTTTGTTCTTTTGTATCAGGGTCGCGAAAATATTTCACCGTGGGAATCTTTCCATCTTTCACAGTTTTATTCCACACAGTTTTTAGTTTCTCATAAACTCTTTTCTCTTGACTCGTCACAGTAAAATCAAATGATGCACCAAGATATGTTCCTTTTTCGTGTTTCATGACCGCGTCAATTCCTACACTCAAATCATCGTAATCAGTTGTCATTATTGCCTTACAGTCAGCAAACCAATTATTATTCATACGATCAACAACCATGGCTTGCATCATTTCAGACAACTGAAAACCACGCTCAATAGAATCGAGGTTTTCTCGCCCAAACGAACTGTTACTTTCATCTATACTCTTTCTTGTTTTTTCCACATATTCTTTGTCGCGTTTTATTGCTTCATCTGTGTATTCATTTTCAAAACGAGTCCCTTTCATGCATCCAACAAACGAATCAATCTCTGGCCTATTTTCATATACTGCTTCCAGTTTGCGCGCCAGAGCAACCTGGTTTTCAACACTTTCTATAATGCTTGGCTTTTTAACCTCAAATGATTCTTTCATAAATACTATTGTACTAAAATCTTCCAAAAAATACACAAATAGTGTATAGTATTAGGCATTCGCGGGATTAGTTAAATGGTATAACTCTAGTTTTCCAAACTAGTGTCAGGAGTTCGATTCTCCTATCCCGCACATAAAACACAAGGTCCGGATGCGAAAGCATTCGGGCTTTTGTGTTTTACTGTGGTAGGAGAATCGAAAGGCGCAAGACGGTATACAAGACGAACGGAGTGAGTGCTTGTCGTCGAGCCGGGGTCGCGAACACTTTGTATTTTATGAGTGAAGAGAAATAAAATACTTAGTGATTCGTGACCGATTCTCCTGTCCCGTTTTTAAAACACCGCCGATTCTCCTATCCCGCACACAACCTCAATAAACACTACTCAAACCTCACTGGTAATCTAAAAGACATATCGAACTTTGCGTCACCAGACGGATTGTCCTTTATAAAGACAATATATCCGCTTTTCGTACCCTCAGGCACAGTAAAAGACATTTCACCGCTAAAAGGCACAAAGTTAGTCGTCATCCACTCCCCTTCGGCTGTAATATATTTTTTATTAATTATATTCCCTTCTTCATCTGTAATTTCAACTGGTGCACTTCCCTCAAAAAACCAATTACCCCTGGCTTTTCCGTTAATTTTCAAAGGGCTTTTTATTGTTTCATATGAAACAGGGCTGGAAATAATTATATATTCCCCCATTTTCGAATCTATATCATTTTTTTGTTCTTTTATAATTTCGCTATTCGTCGGTGCTTCTATTTTCTTTGATTTAGAAAATAAAACTCCAAAAACAACTAATATGATAATTAAAATAGGTGCAAGCTTCTTTATGGTATCCATATCTTTACTATACCAATTATAAAACAATATGTTCAAGCACTTTAACTTTGGCTTTTCTGTCCTTCTGATCAAGAAAAACCAATAAAACATTAAATTCCCACGGTGTATTCCCTACTTTGTGATGAATAAGATATGTTTCAATTGTTCGAGCTAATCGTTTCATTTTTTGAGGATGCATATTTTCTTCAGGCCGAAAAAAAGATGTTTCCCGTGTAACATCTTTTTTTATATCTTCCAAAGAGCAGGAAACTGATTTAACTTCGATAAAATAGATCTTCTTATCTTTCTCAGCGACAATATCTATTTCACCCCATTTTTGGGTATAATTCCTCTCCTTAACAATAAATCCTTTTTTCTTTAAAAATAGACAAGCAACATCCTCCCCTAACTTACCTGTTTTTTGAGATTTTGATGTAAAATTTTTCATAAAAAGCCGTGTTACACGGGAAACATTTTATAAAAGTGTTTCATGTGAAACATATTTCTCTTTATCAGACAAGAAATATGTTTTATTATATGTCTTTCTAAAAATACCCTTAATTTATAATACTATAATTGCAATATTATTAAAATAAACGGACTTTTGGCGAAGAACTATTTATGTCTTTTATCAACAATAAACACATACTTATCCACATAATTATTGATTTTAAAGGATTTTATCTGTGTATAAAAGACGGATTATAAAGGGCAGTATTTAATTTTTTACTGTGCGGGATAGGAGAATCGAACTCCTGTCTCATTCTTGGCAAGAACGTGTTCTACCACTAAACCAATCCCGCATCAATTTGAACTTTTGAAAGTTCTATCCATTTCATAAGTTTCTTCTTAAGAAATGTATTGGATATTATAATCATTCCTGTGCCATATTGCAACCTCTTAATTTTTTCTTTTCCTTTAATTATTTGGGTTTTATGGAAATTAGATAAAGAAATTTTAAGTTCAAAAGACCATTTTTCCATACAATCAGCAATATTATGATCTGGATAAATAACTAATGCGCATTTTATATTTTCTCTTTTAAAATTAAGGTATTTTTCAACAAATGAAATAAAATACTTATGAATAAAAAATTCACAGTTAGAAATTCGTATTAGATTTTTATTAACCTTGTCTCCTTCGCCAGCATATATCATTAAACCAGCCATAAATAATGGCTCTGATTTGAATAAATTAAATTCTATTGAGGCTTCTTCTTCGGCGCGAGTATATAATAATGCTAATTTCTTATTCCGAGCTTTGTTGAGCATTAAAATACGATCTTTGCTTAAAGATAGGTTTTTGGATTTATTTATTATTTGTATGTGTTTAGACCATAATTCATTTTTAAACCACTCAGTAAGCGTACTTCTTGATACACCAATTTCTTTTTGTATATCTCTATATGATTTTCCTTGTTTTCTCATTTCAAAAACAATACTTTTGTCCTTTCTCATACTTATGTAGTATATCACAGTGGTTCTATTTGATAAATATTAAAAAGAGTGTACAATAAGCTTATTATCAATACAATAAATTAGCACCCATGGTGAAATGGATATCACGACGGTCTTCGGAACCGTTATTGGGGGTTCGAATCCCTCTGGGTGCACAAAGTACGGGGTACTTTGTGCAAGGCGGAGTGCGACGGCACGAGCCCGGGTCGGGGAAGTTTTTAGTAAAAAACTATTCCTGACCACAAATACCTGTTTCATATGAAACTAAACCTAGATAACTTAAAAATCCCAGAATATGTTTCCCGTGTAACTCAAACACTTGAAAAAGCTGGTTTTGAGGTTTTTCTCGTTGGAGGATGCGTTCGTGATCTAATTATGGGCAGGGAACCAAAAGATTGGGATATTACTACGAATGCGATTCCGGAAGAAATAATCCCATTATTTGAGAAAACAGTTTATGAAAATACCTTTGGAACAGTAGGGGTTGTTTTTGAAGATGTTTCCCATGAAACAGGGGATGAGAGTGTTCCACATGAAACACACATTATTGAGGTTACACCATATAGAATTGAAGCAAAATATAGCGATTTTCGCCATCCAGATGAAGTAAAATTCAGTAAAAACATAGAAGATGACCTTAAAAGACGAGATTTCACGATAAATGCTCTTGCTCTTAATAATAAAGGACATTTGATAGATTTATTTGGTGGTGTAAAGGACATAAAGGACAAAGTTATCCGAGCTGTTGGAGATGCAAGGGAACGATTCAACGAGGATGCCCTTCGAACGCTCCGTGCGGTTCGATTTGCTTCACAACTTGATTTCGCTATTGAGTACGACACAATGCAGGCAATTGTGGATAACTCACATCTCATAAAAAATATTTCGGCAGAGAGAATTCGTGATGAATTTGTAAAAATTATTGAGTCAAAAAATGCCTCAATGGGAGTTGGTATGCTTTCAAAACTTGGACTTCTCAAATACATTATTCCAGAACTTGAAGAGGGAATTGGGTGTGAACAGGGCGGTGCGCATATCTATGATGTCTTTGAACATTTACTCCATGCGCTTGACCATGCTGTAAATAAAAAATTTTCAACTGAAATTCGCCTATCGGCTCTTTTCCACGATATTGGTAAACCTAGAACCAAAAGACTTCCATCTTTGGTACGGGGCAAACCTCAAAAACCAACCTTTTATGGCCACGAGGTTGTTGGTGCCCGAATGAGCCAAAAGATACTGGACCGACTAAAATTTCCTCGCAAAATGACTGATTTTGTTGTATCTATGGTTCGTAACCATATGTTTTTCTCTGATACTGAACAAATAACCCTTTCAGCTGTTCGTCGCATTGTTCAGAAAGTAGGGAAGGATCATATATGGGAATTGATGAATATTCGTGAGTGTGATCGTGTTGGTATGAAAAAAGCGGAAGCGCCGTATCGTCTCCGCAAATATCATGCAATGATTGAACAAGTTCTTCGTGACCCGATATCAGTCGGACAGCTTGCAGTCAATGGTATGATTCTTATGAATGAACTTGGTGTTTCTGCTGGACCACGAATGGGATGGATACTTCATACACTTCTTGAAGATGTACTTGATGATCCAACAAAAAACACCCGAGAATATCTAGATATACGAACAAAAGAATTAAACGACCTTACCGATGAGGCGTTGAGACAACTTGGAGAAGAAGGGAAGCAAACAAAAAAAGAATTAGAAGAAAAGGAAGTTGAGAAATTGCACACAAAACACGGGGTGAAAAAATAAAAATCCGACCAATTTGTCGGATTTTTATTTTTATTCTTTCTTTACCTGAACATAAAATGCTCCTTTTTTGAATTTAATTTCACCGGTAATAAAAAAGAGGGTGAATATCAACACCACAGCGATAACAAACCCCTTTGCTGTTTCGTGACCATAAAAAATCAAAAAAGTTAGGAATCCAAAGAACAGAAACAGAGAAGCCCTGCCTATCTGTTTTAAAAGTATTTTATTTATCATTCAAAAATTGTTTTTTTGAATATACAATATTTGTTTGTATTTGTAAATACACTATTTAAATAAACACATTACAGGGCAATGATCTGAACCATAGTAGTCATTAAGTATTTTTATACCTTCTATTTTTTTCACAAGTGAAGGCGATACAAAAAAGTAATCAATACGCCAACCAACATTTCGCTCGCGAGCTCGTGTCTTCTGATCCCAGTATGTATACGCATCTTTTTTGTTTGGATACAAATAGCGAAAAACATCAACATACCCAGCACCGACAACTTCATCCATCCACGCACGCTCAATAGGTAAAAATCCAGTATGTTCACGATTTGCATCTGGTCGAGCAAGGTCAATTTCTTCATGCGCAGTATTCACATCACCACAGAAAATAATTTTATACTTTTGTGAACGCAATTTTTCAATAAATTCAAGAAACTCATCATAAAATTCAAGCTTGTATTTAAGTCTTACTGGTCCTCCGCCACCATTTGGGAAATAGCAGTTAATGAGAACAAAATCATCATAATAAGCAACGAGTGTCCGTCCCTCATCATCAAATTTTTTGACACCCATTCCATACTCTACTTTTTTCGGTTCTTGTTTTGAGTAAATTGCTACACCACTATATCCTTTTTTTGTTTTTGAATGTGAAAAATATGAATGATATCCTTTTACATTTCGAACATCATCCGGTAATTGCTCGGGTTCAACTTTCGTTTCTTGAAAACAAAGAATGTCTGGTTTGTATTTAGAAAAAAGGGGAGCAAAGTATCCCTGCTTTGCAGTCGCACGAAGACCGTTGGTGTTCCAAGAAATAATACGCATAAGATTTAGTAAAAGTTAAAAAAATAAATTAAGGGATGCTTGCCCCGTAGGAAATCACGAGGGCTCGCAGTGGGTATTTATTTCCTATGGGGTGCATTCGACATTACACTTTCCTACTGGGGTTCCAAGAAATGATTTTCATACTACACATAATAACATGACAGACAAAAACAAAAATGCGCACTCATTTTTTGAGCGCGCATTTTTAATTCAACTGCTTAATTTTGTCCCTTTTTGTCTGCTGGCGGATTCACCTCCACCTTCACCTCCATTTTTCCACCGTTGTATCGCATTTCGCGAACAATGGCATCAATGGTACCACAACAATCAGTTGTTTCCTTTGTTTTACTTTCGGTCGTAGTGGTATGAGAATTCGTATTCTTCATCTTGTTCCACAACTCCGGAATCCAGTGTCCAAAAAATTTCATCAAGAGCCAAAACAGTAAGTAAAATAAGGCAAGAAAAATGAGGCACCAGATAATAGCTTCAAAAAGCTTTCCAAACCATAAAGTAGTGAGCTCAGGCTTCATCAAGTCTGCTTCCGGCACAACTGCTCCTTTGTAGAAAAATCCAAGTCTGGCGAGTGAATCTCCACTAATTTTCATTTTCTTTGAAATTGAAATTGGAACATTCACGGATTTCATGCCTACAAGCTTAGGGTCTTTCAACTTGGTTCCGGTACCGCAAGCAAATCGGTCTTTTACGATTGGCTCCTGGCAAGCAACAGATGTGTCTGCTTTCATTGAAACAACAAGATCTTTCTTGAAGAAAGAATAATCAGGGGAAGAGCAACCTGTCATTACCCCCAGGGCAATAACAAGCAAAAGGGTTATTTTTTTCATTTTCAAAACTTATAATATTAATGCTATTATACACCCAAATTGTAGATTTGTCAATACCCTTAAATTGAGCAACAAGTACAACAAAAACCCCTCGAATGTCAGGCTTTCGAGGGGTTTTTGTTGTACTTAATTTTATTTACCTTTACTGTGAAATTTCTTATGGACCCCATAGGAAATAAATACCCACTGCGAGCCCTCATGATTTCCTACGGGACAAGCATCCCTTAATTTATTTTCCGCGACTATGATATTTTTTATGCACATCTCTTAATTGCGCGTCGGTTATATGCGTATATATTTGTGTTGTTGCGATATTAGCGTGACCGAGCATCATTTGTACGGAACGAATATCAGCTCCATTTGAGAGAAGGTCTGTAGCGAATGAGTGTCGAATAACATGGGGTGTTACCTTTTTTGAAATTCCAGCTTTAATTGCGTAGTGTCTAACAATCCGCTCAATTGATCGAGGGGTTAGTCGCCCTGAACCAGAATTATTTCGTGAATATTGAATAAAGAGTGGTTCCGTGAGGTCTTTGCGCACCTTCAAATATGTGCGAATTGTGTCTTTTGCTTGATCTGAAAGAAACACAACGCGAACCTTTTCGCCCTTACCCCGAATTGAAAATTCATCTCGTGATAAATCTAAATCTCGATTGAGCGAACATAATTCTGCCAAACGCAATCCTGTTGAAAAAAATAATTCAAGAATCGCTTTGTCACGAAGCCCTTTCGGCGTATCCGTATCTGGCGCAGAAAGTAAACGAGTAAGTTCGTCTGATGAAATCAAATCAAGAGATCGTTCTTTTATTTTTGCCAACTCTATTCTATCGGGGGAGAGTGATTTAATATCGCGCTTCATCAAATATTTCAGAAAAACACGAAGCGCAATTAGGTGATAATTTTGACTATTTTTTTTGAGCGTAGCGGCCTGTTGTCCGCGAATACGCACGCCTGGTTGGCGATTGAGAAAAAGGCGAAATTCACGAATAACATCATCTGTAATATCTTTCGGGTCGTTTATCTTTCCAAAATCAAAAAAACGCGACAAATAGAAATTATAATTCTCGACAGTTCTCAGACTGTTTCCTTTTTCAATTTCAACATACTCCAGAAATTGTCTTTTTAGTTGTTCAATTTTTGATGTCATCTTGATAAAAGATTAATGTCGTACAATATTAAGTATATCATTATTGTAGACAATCAAGGGGAGGCGTATAATTAGTGTAAAGAAATTTGAAATGAAAAAGATTTTGTTTTTTGTACTCCTGTCTGTGTGCGGGAGTGTACACGGACAGAACCTTAATTTTTATCAAGTAATCAGTGAAGTAAGAATTGATTCATGTACATATCGAATCGTTCAAAACTATCTTGATCCATGCGATCAAAAAGTACTGTATCCCCAAGAAAATAAATGGAAATCAGTTCCGATATACACATGCGACACAACTGGATGCACTCAAAGGCTAATTGTTGTCAATTCAATATGTCGAGAAAAAGATTTTTTGAAAATTAATTTTTCTTGGGAGGGTAAAAATTTTACGGGGAGCATTTATTTAACAAAAAAGGGCTTTCCTGATTGGAACATGAATTCCGATGAGGAGGACTGGCGTAGAGATTAACTATTATATAGTAATCTCTACGCCATTTTTGATGTCTTTTTTTGTTGTCTCTGTGGGAATTATCCAAATAGCAGATTTTGGCATAGCTCCAAATGACTTTAAGGCGCTCTTCTTGAGCAATGCTGAAGTTCACTGCCAGGCTTGCCCACGCCATAGCGGGACTTGCATTTTTTAGTAATATGTGCTAGTATAAAAGGGTAATGTTAACCACAAAGAAAAAGCAGAATATTATCAAAAAGCACCAGTTGCACGACAAAGACACAGGTAGTCCTGATGTTCAGATTGCGATGCTTTCAAAGCGAATTGATGAACTCGCAACACACCTAAAAACACACAAGAAAGACAATCATTCTCGTCGTGGTCTCATCAAAATGGTTGCTGATCGCCGAAGTCATCTCAAGCATCTCGAAAAGACAGACACGAAGCGTCACGCAGTAGCAACAAAAAATATTAAAGATAAGTAAGCGAGATGCCCCGACTTTGATCGGGGCGTTTTGCTATACAGCAAACTTTGTTGGGTGTACACTACAACATGAAGATACCTGTTTTTATATTCAAAAAACAACACGGGTAATTCAATTATTATTTTTATAAAAGAGAACATTTATTTTCTCTAAATACAATATGATTATTAAACACAAAGAGCAAAGAGTAGGGGTTTTTATCGACACATCAAATCTCTATCACAGCGCTAAAAATTTATATAAACGAAAAGTAAACTTTGGGCAAGTTTTAAAAGATGCCGTTGCCGGACGCAAACTTGTGCGTGCAACAGCGTATGTAATTACTAGTGAAGGGGGAACAGAAAAAGGATTTTTTGATGCACTAACAAAACTTGGGATTGAAACAAAAACAAAAGAACTTCAGATATTCTCTGGTGGTGCAAAAAAGGGTGATTGGGATGTAGGTATCGCTGTAGATGCTATGAAAATGGCTCCGCGTCTCGATGCAGTTATATTGGTGGCAGGTGATGGTGACTTTTTACCTCTCGTAGAATACTTGCAAGGATTACTAGTTCAAGTCGAGATTGTGTCCTTCGGTAAATCTACTTCTATGAAACTCAAGGAAGCAGCCGATGATTTTCTCGACCTTTCTGTAAGTCCTCAAAAATATTTAATGCGATAATGGAAAGTTA
>CAYXYC010000001.1:18518-23678 GCA_964469225.1 uncultured Candidatus Saccharibacteria bacterium
TGCTACCCTCCGGACGGTTAGCGTTGAAACAAACTGTTTCAAAACTAGGGTCTTGAGAGTAGCTCGCACTATATGCACAAGAAAGAATACGAAATAGAAATCGGTGGTAAGAAAATTACTGCTGTATTTAGTGATCTTGCTGATCAGGCAAACGGGTCGGTTATTTTGAAGTCAGAGGGAACAGTGGTTATGGCAACTGCAGTGATTTCAAAAGACGGAAAATCAAATCCAGGATTTTTTAATCTCACAGTAGAATATTTAGAAAAATTTTATGCTGCCGGAAAAATTCTCGGTAGCCAGTTCAATCGCCGAGAGGGAAGACCATCTGATCAAGCGATTCTTGCGGCACGAATGATTGACCGTACTATTCGCCCACTCTTTGATCATCATATTAAAAATGCAGTACAAGTTATCGTCACGGTCATTGCCATCGGCGATGCTGATCCAAAAACACTCGGTATTAATGCTGCATCTATTGTTCTTCATGTTTCTGATATTCCATGGAATGGACCTATTGGTGCTGTGCATGTTAGCGCAACAAAAGAAGACAAAACGCCAAAAATAAACAACTACATTCCAAGCAGTGATGAACCGGTTTATGCATTAGACCTCCTTGTTTGTGGAAAAGACAATTCAATCAACATGATTGAATCAATGGCGTTTGAATACAATAATTCTGATATGGGTGCATGCTTTGATATGGCGCTCGTTGAAATTGCAAAGTGGGAAGCGTTTGAAAAAATGTTAGCGAAAGAAATGGGCAAAGAAAAACTTTCATTTCCTAAACCAGTGGCACCAGAAAATGTGAAGTCACTTTTCACAGAGAAAATTGCACCTATGCTTGATGCAAAATTAATTTCACCAGAAAGCAAAAAAGTTACCGCCCAAGCCGAGATGCTTTGGAATCAGATTCTTGAAGAAATGTACGGAGAAGACAAAGAGGCAATCTATGTGGGACAAGATCACATGCACCACTATCTTGATCACGCGTTTCACAACGCCGCACTTGTCCGCGACGCACGCGCTGATGGACGCGCACTTGATGAAGTTCGTACTCTCTATGCACAAGCAGGTGGACTCTCTCCTGTTCTCCACGGCTCTGGAATTTTTTATCGAGGGGAAACTCATGTATTATCATTACTCGCACTTGCTGGACCAGATGCAATGCATACGATTGATGGAATCGAATTTTCTGCAAAGAAAAGATTTATGCACCACTACAATTTTCCACCATATTCAAGTGGTGAAACTGGACGCGTAGGTGGAATCAACCGACGAGAAATGGGCCACGGCTTTCTCGTTGAGAAAGCACTCACACCAGTTATTCCTGCAAAAGAATTATTCCCGTACACAATGCGTGTTGTTTCAGAGTCGGTTGCATCAAACGGCTCAACATCACAGGCATCTATCTGTGCATCAACACTCGCACTAATGGATGGGGGTGTACCAATTACAAATCCTGTTGCTGGTATCTCTATCGGCGCGATGATTGATACTGAAAATAAAAATAATTACAAATTACTCACTGATATTCAGGGGCCAGAAGATCACTTCGGCGATATGGATTTTAAAATCGCTGGAACAAAAAACGGAATCACTGCAATTCAGCTTGATGTAAAAGTTGATGGTATTAGTGCGACAATTCTCAAAGAAGCGCTCACTCGCGCAGAGAAAGCTCGTCTAAAAATTCTAGAAACAATCACAGCAGAAATCGCAACACCTCGCGCTGACATATCTCCGCGCGCACCAAAAATTCTTGTTACCAAAATCAAGAAAGATCAAATCGGTATGATCATCGGACCAGGTGGAAAAAATATCAATGCGATTCGTGAACAGACGGGAACAGAAATCACAATAGAAGAAGATGGTACTATTTTTGTTACTGGCATAAATGGTGGAGCAGAGAAGGCGGTTGCGATTATTGAAGAGATGACACACGAATACAAAATTGGTGATGGTGGAACAGCGGAGGTTGTGAAACTCATGGACTTCGGTGTATTTGTTAAACTTGGCAACACAGAAGGACTTGTGCATGTTTCAGAAATTGCACCATTCCGAATAGAAAAAGTTTCTGATATTCTTAAAGAAGGAGACAAGGTTCCTGTTAAGCTCATCAAGATTGATGAACGAGGACGCCTCAATTTCTCTATAAAAGAAGCAGATCAAAACTTCTTTGCACCCAAAAAATAACGGAATGGAAGACACAGAACTCCAACAAAAAAATTCAGAAAATAAAATTCCAGGGATTCGTACCTATGGAAGCGATATGGCTGATGCAATTCGCACAAACGAAACATCGGTTATTAAAATCGCACTCGCTGAACAAAAAAAGCGCGAGCGTGGAATGCCCGAGCAAGAAACAATCAAAACAAAAACATCTAATGTGTTTCTTATTGTTGGTGGAACAATTTTATTTATTCTTGGAGTTATTGCTGTTAGTATTGCTGTAAATCAAAAACAAACCATCCCCCCAGAGATAACACGAGATGTTCAAACAATTGTTTCATATGACAGCACTCTTTATAGAGACACAACATCAATCAGTGGACGAACTGCTGTGACCGACGGAATCAAAAAAGACATTAGAGAATTTACGACAGTTGGTTTTGTTCGCGCACTATTTCTCACAAAAACAATTAGCAACACTCCGCGCATTCTAACTAAAGATGAATTTGTTTCACTACTTGAATTACATTTACCAGAGGGGCTTTCTCGATCGCTTGGAGAAAATTACATGATAGGTACTTATGCGACACCAGGTAAAGACGAGGGTGGTAATGAAGTTGGATTTCAACATATTTTTATTCTTTTCCAAACAAATGACTATGGTGAAACATATGCTTCATTGTTTGAATGGGAAAAAACATTAGTTGATGATATGTATCAACTCTTTGATATAGACACATCCGACCGAAGTATTTTTGAAACACCTTTTAGAGACACACTCATTGCCAACAGGGACACCCGTGTACTCGCAAAAAAAGATGGCACACCAATTCTCTACTATACATTCCTTAACAAGGAAACATTTATTATTACAGACTCTGCTACCGCTATTAAAGAAATTGGAGCACGCCTTCTAACGAAAAGCACCAAACCACTCTAATTGCAAAACAGACCATGAATGATACAATAGCCGTATGAATACAGATACACACAAAAATAAATTACTAGAAGAAAAAGCTCTTCTTGAATCAGAGCTTGCACGACTTGGTCATTTTGACGAAAAATCAAATGATTGGGAAGCAGTACCAAGTGAACAGCCCCTTCCGGAGGCAGATGAAAATGATCGCGCTGATCGAGCTGAAGATTTTGAAGAACGCACTGCGGTCTTAAATACACTTGAAGTCAGATTGAATGACATTAGATCAGCACTCGAAAAAATCGAAGCAGGCGCATATGGAGTGTGCGAGAAATGCGGACAACCAATCGAAGAAGACAGACTAGAAGTAAATCCGGCTGCACGAACATGCAAATCGTGCATGGAATAATCTCCAAAACAAAAATGCCCCCACAGATGATGTGGGGGCATTTTTGTTTTGTCTCTCTATTGCTATACTTTGACTATGTCATTCGCACGAGTACATTCGGCGCAACCACATCTCTTAAAGGGGAAGATTGTTACTGTTGAAGTCGACATAACTCCGAACACACTTCACGCATTCACACTTGTAGGATTACCAGACAAAGCAGTTGAAGAATCAAAAGACCGGATGAGTTCAGCGCTCAAAAATTCTGGATTCCCGTCTCCTAAAAATCAAACTCAAAAAATTGTCATCTCACTTTCACCTGCAGATTTGAAAAAAGAAGGTTCGTATTTTGATCTAGCGGTTGCGATTGCGTATCTCATTTCATCTGGAGAAATTGAAGCCAACGCGGATAAAAAAATATTTCTCGGAGAGCTCTCGCTCAATGGTGAATTGCGTCCGATTCGCGGAACACTTCCACTTGTACAAGAAGCGAAGCGCGCTGGCTTTTTAGAAATTTTTCTACCAGAAGAAAATGTGAACGAAGCTGGACTCGTTGACGGAATCACGATTTACGGAGCACGAACACTTCTAGATGTTGTCGACCACATTAGATTACCAAAGAAAAATAAAAAAGGAGAGACTATTGAACCAGAAAGACCTAAATTAAAACCAGCGCCACGCACAGAAATTGTTCGTGGAGAAAAAATTCATACGATAGATTTTTCTGATATTCGTGGACAAGAAGGCGCGAAGCGCGGACTCTTGATTGCAGCTAGCGGTGGACACAATATCGCAATGTCTGGACCACCAGGAACAGGTAAGACGATGCTCGCACGCGTGTTCTCACATATTCTTCCTCCACTTTCTGATGATGAAATTATTGAAATCACTGGCATTCACTCCGTTGTTGGATTACTCGAGGAAGGACTCATAACCGAACCGCCATTCCGCGCTCCTCATCACACCGCGAGTTATGTATCACTCATCGGTGGGGGAGCAAATATTAAACCCGGCGAAGTTACACTCGCTCATAAAGGAGTTTTGTTCCTTGATGAATTTCCTGAGTTTGAAAAACGCGTACTTGAATCACTCCGTCAGCCACTTGAAGATAATATTGTTTCAGTATCACGCGCAAAAGGCTCGGCAATTTTCCCATCAAATTTTATCCTCGTTGCCGCAATGAATCCGTGTCCATGCGGAAACAAGGGTAACAAAATGAAAGAATGTATTTGCAAACCACTCGACATTGATCGCTATGCGCGCAAATTATCAGGACCAATTATGGATCGTATTGATATCTGGGTAACTGTTGGCGCAGTTGATTATGAAAAATTGAGCGAACATAAAGAAGAGGGCGACAGAACTGAAACACTTAAAGAAAAAGTTAGTAAAGCTCGCGCAGTTCAAGCAAAAAGATTCAAATCTGCCACACGACATTTATACACAAACAGTGAAATGAATGTAAAAGAGTTAAACACATTTGCCCCACTCACACCAGAAGTTACACAAATACTTAATCAAAGTGCTGAAAAATTACAACTCTCAGCACGCGCATACCATCGCATTATTAAACTCGCTCGCACAATTGCTGATCTTGAAGGAAGCGAGAACATTGCAACGCCCCACATTCTAGAAGCACTCCAGTATCGTCCTAGAACATAGGAGAATGTAGCCGAGTAAATTAAAAAAA
>CAYXYC010000001.1:23778-100620 GCA_964469225.1 uncultured Candidatus Saccharibacteria bacterium
GAGGAATGTTTTATTTTTGAGTAAGGTCACATAATAAAAACCCTCGTGTGAGGGTTTTTATTATGCTTTCTTTTTTGTGGTTGTTGTTTTCTTGGCAGGGGATTTTTTCTTGGCAACCTTTTTAGGAGAGTGGGGAGCAGTTGCAAGCGTGATTTTTGCGGGGTACATTGTTAATTTTTCTTTCCTTTTAGTTACCTTCTTCTTTGGTGATGACTTTTTTGTTGTAACCTTTTTGGTTGTGGTTGTTTTATTTTCAGTTGAAGTAGTTGTGGTTGCAGGTTTTGTTGTTGTCGCAGCAAAAGAAGATAGCGGTGCGCCAACAGAAAGCAATACAATTATAAAAAATGGAAGTAGTTTTTTAATCATGGTTTTCAATTTGAGTACTATTTACCCGAAGACCCGCATATGGATTAGAAAGTTCACCGTGGAAACCAATGTGAACATGGGGACCGGTTGATTTACCAGTTGAGCCAACATATCCAATTATATCACCTTTTTTCACTGAACTACCGGCAACAGCAACAACTTTACTCATGTGGCCTAGAATTGCTTGTCGTCCATCAACGAAATCCATAACAACATATAATCCGAACCCACCATTATATCCAGTACCCCGAGCGAGCAAAATAACACCATCGTTGAGCGCATAAATAGGTGTTCCTTTTGGTGCAGCAAAATCATATGCCATATCAGCATGTAAACCTTGTGAGATGCGACCGACACCGCTAGGGAATGGCCAAATATATCCACCAGAAATTGTTCCGACTGGTTTTTCAGCCTCAACTGGTTTTGTATTTTCAGATGTATCAGATGATACAGACGAAACAAGATCGCTGTCGTCATGGGAATCCTCAATAGAAACAGCATCTTGTGATGGCGCTTGTTCAAGAAGAGTCACAACAGGAGCAATGTTTTGAGCAACAACTGGAATAGCTGAATTAGTAGACTTAACTAATGGTTTTACAACACTATTTTCTTTTTGGTTTTCAACAACAGCTTTCTTTTCAGCAACAAGCACTTCTTTCTTTGTTGGCATAATAGTGATTTTCTGCCCAATTTTAAGGGTTGAAGTTGCTTTTATATCGTTATTTAGAGCCAAAAGGGCTGTTTTTGACATACCAAACTTTTTGGCAATCCCTTCAATGGTGTCACCTTTTTTTACCACATAAACACTGATTTTCTCTGATGAAGCATAGGATTCAAGTTCAGTATCTATGCCGAGTGGTCCATTAAATGAAAGCAGAGCGCCATCTTCAACGATTGGCACCACAGGAGCAATGGCACTATTTTTAACATCAGGATTTACCGAAGCTTCAAGAAGTGGAACGGTTTGAGAATTATGAACAACACTATCTTCATTTTTATTGTTTTCTACAACCTCTGTTTCAGCCCCAAAAACCTTTGAAACAATACCGGAAAAGAAACCTGCGTTGGCTTGTTTTGGTGAAGAAAAAAGTGAGAAAACAAGTACAAACAAAAAAAACACCTTAACGATTAGGACCTTAGAAGATAACGATATATTCATCGAGGGGCTAGTTCGCAGATACGAAAAGCCGTTCGAATCATGAGAGTTTTTTGAATACATAATAAAGTAGGAGTGTCAGACTTTCAGTAAAATAAGGGGTTTTCTGGGTTTCAGGGTTGGGAATCACGCCTTTTGGGATCCCATATATAAAGCGTAGCCCATAGGGAAATATTAGTCAATAGAGTAATACACACGATATACACAGGTAGTTTTTGTGTCGTATTTTCGACAACAAGACTAGTAATATAGTATAATTTCCTAGTAATAACTCTCACACACATATATATATGACAAAAACACCAGAAGGATCAGTACCTGGTTCTGAAAAATTAGATGACCCAAAAATCTTGGACACCAAAAGTAGTCCAGAAGTGCCACTAACCCCCGAAGAGCAAGTGGTTGAAGATGCTAGAAATAAATATATTGAGGAATATACAAAGCATCGAAACGAAGCAAGGAAGGCAATGAATATCGAAAAGGTGCGTATTACGGCCTTCAATATTCTTACTAGTGCCCACAATGTTTTCTCAAAAGAGAAAATTGAGAAAAAGTCAGTAGACGAAGAAAAATATTTCCCAGAATCATACAAGGAATCAAAAAAGGCCTATGACGAAGCTCGTGTCGCCCTTGGAAATTCAATGTTTGCCACCAAAAAGGCAGAATTTGAAAAGAGTGGTGTATCTGGTGAGAAATTAGAAAAAGACCTTCAGGCGTATAAAGGTAAGGATATTTTAGAGAAAATAATTATAGATGAAAGACAAAAAGTTATTGACGCTAAGGCCGACAGGGAAACAAACGAAAGAAAACATTGGCAAAAGGCCGTTGATTGGTATCTAAAACAACCCCGATGGAAAAAGGTTGCGCTAAGTACTGCACTATTTTTACCCGCAGCAGCAACTGGCGCCCTTGGAGCATCAGTTGTTGCAGGATATGGAATCGCTGGGCTTGCAACTGTTAATTTTGCAAAAAGTATGGCAACAGGTACGGTTGTTGCTCATCTTTCAAAAGGAGTTGACTGGTTAAAGAGAAAAAGTGATGCTGAATTTAAGACAACACAGGCAGAAAAAGAAAGTGTGCTTCAGGAAAAATTTGCCAAAGGAGAAATAGATATTGAATCTTTTGAAAAAGAAGAAAATATCGTTAGAAAGGAAAATCAAAAACACGCGCGAAAGCGAGCCCTCACAAAAATGGCAGTTGGTATTGCCCTTGGTGCCGGAGCAGGTCTTGCAACGAATATTGCACTTGGTAGTGCAGTTGAACACACAACAATTCCACACCCAATACCAGACCACACACCCGCTCCTATACATGAACCAACTGTTGATACTGGCCTTATCCAAAAAGGTGAAGGTGTCACTCATCCTCTTTCACGACAGATAGAACAAATGATTCATGATCCAGAAAATGCAAAGCGACTCGGATATACGGGTGGTGATATGCACAAATTCGCAATTGCAAAATCAGCTGAACTTGCAAAAGAATATGGATACATTCGTGCCGATGGTTCTGAAATCCGTCTCAACGAACAAGCAATTGGTCACACTTCATATAATGTTTCATTAAATGAAAACGGAAAACTTGAAGTTCATGAATCATTTAATGGAAAAGATGTTGGAACAAAAACAGTTGATGCTTATGAATACGAAACAAAACCTAAACCACATGAGGCGGTTATAAAAACAGAACCACTTACACAGACAACAACACCAGGAACACAAAACCTTGAAACCGTACCAACAGAATCACAATTTGGAAATGCTTTCCATGAAAACGAACAGGTCAGTGGTTTACCACGAATAGAGTACTATCGTGAAATTACACATCACCTTGAAATGAAGGGAACTCATTGGGCAAGCCAGGCTGATTACGACGCAGAATTATGGAAATGGGAAAAATTCGGCAAGATTGAACGGATAGATGATGGCACAGGAAACATAAAACTTAGATTTTATGATCCACAAAACAATGTTTATCTTCAAAAAGAAATAAATACACCAGCAAACAATTTAATGTTGGCTGATAAAAATACTCCTGAGTACAATGTTGTCGGCAAAGAACTAGTTGAGTTGCGCGAACGAGTACTCCAAACGACAGGGCAGGCAATTGATCCAAACAATGGCGAAGCAATGGATTCGTATGTTCGCCGATTAATGCACACACTTGAGGGAGATACACAAGGACACACTCGACCATTTGGCGGATATCCTATTCAGGAAACATCGCTCAATCAAACACAAACAGGAATACAAGGAAATGGAAATGTTGTTGAAACAGGTGGGCAACAGAAAATAATTCATCAAACAAATGATCAACAGGCCATAGCAAGACAATCAAACAATCAAATAAAACATGACACAGGATCACAGAAATACGAAATTGAAACAGAAGGAAAGTTCAAACCAATTCATCCTGAACGATATCGTGATCACATTGATGGAATAGAAGATATTCACCGAAGAGATGTCATCGTTGGAAAATCTCCACAGACAACAACTCACGATGGTATTTCATATACGGACTGGAACAAAGCAACAGACAAAATGTTTGATCACAAAGATTTTCCGAAGGAACATAAGTTCCCGTCATACAATGCATATGAACGAGATCGTGAACTGCAAAATCTTTTTGGGTATGGAGAAAAAACAGATGGAAAAGTTGTAATGGACTATTTCCGCGAACGAAGCGAATGGAATATTATTCAGAAAATGCCGGCATCATACTTTTTTAATATAAACAAACACATTAGTGAGATTCCACCAGAGGATCTAAATAGACTAATGGAAGCAGGCATCGTGACAGATAATTATTTCACAAAAGGAGGTATTACGATTCATAATTATTCATTCACAAACAAAGACGAACTTGTCCGACTTGCAACTGCGTATTCACATGTAAACCCAAGCGAAGTTGGTCCATACCAGAACGAAACGATTGAACAATATGTCGAACGAATGACAAAAGATATTCATCAAGCAGATGACGGAACACTCTTTGCAAGAAAAGATGTTGCAAAAACAGATTTACAAGGTAAACCAGTTTCGCATAGCGGGCGAGGTGGTAGTGGTGGTGGACGACCACAGAGAGCACCACTCCCACAGTCACAACCATTCCCATATCCAGTAGGTGGAGGAGCGGGCGGAGGAGTAATTTCTCCAACGAATGGAGTTTACAATACTGGAGGAGTTCCGACGATTGCTCCAACCCGTGGAGTATACAACACAGGATTCCCTCAATTTAATACTGGAGGAAATGGACCATTCTATGAGCCAGGAGTGATGGGAGGAATGATGCAGAACGGCAGAAATCTTGGAAATGATGCAGTAATTGGTGGAGTAAATGTTGCCGGCACAGCAATAAACGAAGCAGTTAGAGAAGCGCAGGGAGCAAGTGACGGACAGGGTGGTGAAAGAATTTTAAGTGTCGCATTACAAGAAAGTGTTCGTATTGGTGTTAATGGACTTTTGAGAGGAATGGGAATGTCGGGAGGTGGAGGAGTATGGAGATAAAATTTATTAATTAATATAAAAAATAATGTACAACACAATCAATAATACAATTATCACGACTCTCGGAATAAACGCACTTCCAGTTGATCAACAAAAAGAAGCAATTGAACGCCTTGGTGGATTGGTTTATCAAGAAGTAATGCTTCGTGTCGTTGACCAAATGGAAGAAGCTGATAAAGATGAGTTTGAAAAATTACTCGCAACAAATCCTGACCCGGAAACAATGTTTGAATTCATCGCTGAAAAAGTTCCTGAAGTAGATACGATTGTCAAAGAAGAAGCAGAAAAACTCCGCGGTGAGGCAAGCGAGATTATGGGTCAAATTGGATAATAAAAAATCCCTCCGATATTGGTCGGGGGGATTTTTTGTTTTAGGCGCGCAATTACCTAATTAATCTTTTTGGGCAAAGGAATGCCACCATTACTTGCTGGCTGTGTTTGATACTGATACTGTCGTACCGGCTGTTGTTGATACTGAGATGTTTGAGGCTGGGGCGAAAAACTGTACGGAGAATCTTTTTGCCTGCTCCACATTTGTTCATCACCGAAGTGGTACACCAACAGAAAAACTTGTTTTGCTGGTATGTCTTTTGCCAAAAATCTTTTCTTTGGCTCTAGGTCTCCTTCTTTTACTGGTCTCCACATACCATTATCAAAAACAACAGGATTGGCTTCAATGAAAAACGGGCGGGGGAGCGTTGTGAAAAGCTCACCAATGTTAACTTCACCCTTACCAGGAACTTTTACCATGAGACTACGCTCAATGTAAATCATTTCGGGGTTTTCACTGTAAGTCGTGTCACCGTTTTGAATCGTCACCTTACGGGCAGTCATCTGCCACATTTTTAAAGTAACATCCTCTCCAGGAATAGTGATGTCAGCAATGCGAGGAACAGGAAACTCCAACATTTGGCAATAGTAAACCTTTTTGGTATTTGACTGCGCATGTAAAGGAACAGGGCTCGCTATTGCTCCAACCAGAGCAAGGGCGAATAATAAAACTTTTTTCATAAACTCTTCTTTTTATATTTGGCAATATTATATACCTTTTTATATCTTTTGTCAAGGTCAAAAAGACCCTAAAAATCATGCTATTATAAGGCGATATGCACTATTTAGACTCCTTAAACGACAAACAAAAAGAAGCCGTTTTATATACCGACGGACCGCTTTTGATCGTTGCTGGTGCTGGAGCAGGCAAAACCAAGACAATTACACACCGAATTATCCATCTTATCCACCAAGGTATCGCACCGGAATCAATTCTTGCGGTTACATTTACGAATAAAGCTGCCAAGGAAATGCGGGAGCGAGTTATGACGCTTCTTGATAAGCCCGTTCATGGAGGACCGGTGTTTGGTATGGGACGAGATATTCCTTTTATTTCAACATTTCACTCGCTTGGTGTTCACATCATCAAAGAAAATGCGCATCTCCTCGGATTAACAAAACATTTTACGATTGCTGATGAACACGACGCACTTGTCATTATCAAAGATGCTATGAAAGCACGCGACATTGATCCAAAACAATACGAACCGCGAAAAATAAAAAGTATTATTTCAAAATCAAAAGGGGACTTCGTTACCGTTGATTCATTTAGTCAGGGTGTTTCAAGTACTCTTCAGTCAATCGTCGCAAATATTTGGCGTGACTATGAACGCGCACTCAAAGCCGAGAAAGCACTCGACTTTGATGATCTTTTGCTTGAAACAGTACTTCTCCTAAAAAAATATCCGGAGATAAAATTAAAATATCAGGAGCGATGGAAATATGTTCATATTGATGAATATCAAGACACAAATGAAGTACAATATGAACTCGTAAAATTACTCGTTAGTCCGAAGGAAAATATTTGTGTTGTCGGTGATACCGATCAGAATATTTATAGTTGGCGCGGGGCAAACATAAAAAACATGCTTCACTTTGAAAAAGATTATCCTGAAGCAAAAATTATTCTACTTGAACAAAATTATCGCTCAACAAAAAATATTATTGAGGCAGCAAATAGTATTATAACCAAAAATCAATACCGTGTACCCAAAAACCTTTTCACAGAAAATGCTGTTGGGGATCACATTACTATATATGAAGCATACGATGAATCGCATGAAGCAGAATTTGTAGCTGATAGCATCGAAGAACTACTGCGTGAACATAAGGCAGAAGATATTGCGGTGCTATATCGAGCAAATTTTCAGTCCCGTGTACTTGAAGAAGCACTACTTTCTAAACGAATTCCATATCAAGTGCTTGGGGTAAAATTTTTTGAACGAAAAGAAATCAAAGATGTCTTATCGTATATTCGCGCGGCACAAAATCGCGACAGTCTCTCTGATATAAAACGCATCATCAATGTACCAGCGCGGGGAATAGGAAAAGTAACCCTTGCAAAACTTTTTGCAAACCAATTTGGAGAATTACCAGCTGGGATGCAACAGAAAATATCCTTATTCTATAAACTTCTTGACGATATTCGTGAATACAGTGAAAAGCATTTACCGTCTGAAACAATAAAATATATCATTGAACAAAGTGGACTTGAAAAAGAATTGTCTCATGGTACAACAGATGATCAAGAACGCTTGGAAAATATTAAAGAATTGGTAACACTTGCAACAAAATACGATTTGATGCCAGATGATGTCGGGCTTGAAAAATTATTAGAAGACGCGTCGCTTGCAAGCGATCAGGATTCTCTCATTCACACGGAGAATGCTCGTCATGCCACAAACGGAGTAAAACTAATGACTGTTCACGCATCAAAAGGACTTGAATTCAAATATGTTTTTATTGTCGGACTTGAACAAGATTTATTTCCCCATGCTCGTGGAGGAGCAACAAAAGAAGATGTGGAAGAAGAGCGAAGATTGTTTTATGTTGCGCTAACACGCGCAGAACACAAACTCTATATATCATACGCGCAAGTGCGTACTATTTTTGGTATGCGACAAATAAATAATCCGAGCGAATTTCTTTCTGATATCCCAGACCATCTGACAGAATTTGAGCAAAGCCATCCAAGAAATGGTGAACGAATAGTTTATATTTAAATTTAATTTTTAAAAAAAACATTCCATCCTCTATAATCAACTATTGCTATAGCAATAGTTGATTATAGAGAGAAATTAGTATGAAAACTAAAATAACTTAAATTAAAATTATTTGTTAGTATTAGTATTAAACTTTACTACTTACTACTTACTTTAAATTATATATGCAAAAAAATAAACCAAAAAAATCATCTGGATTAAAAAAGTTTTCTGAGGAAAAATTTTCTCAGAGTGTTTTTCTGAAGCCGAAGAAAAATTTTGGGCAGAATTTTTTGAAATCAAAGGAAGCGTTGCGCGCAATGTGCACCTCAAGCGAATTAAAGTCAACTGATACAGTTATTGAAATTGGGCCTGGTAAGGGCGCATTAACCGCATATCTCCTTGGTCACGCAGGAAAGATTATTGCGATTGAAAAAGACCGCGATTTGATTCCAATTCTTTCTGAAAAATTCCAAGAGGAAATAAAAAGTGGCAAACTTATTATTGTTGAAGGAGATATTCTTACTTTTGACCCCGAAAGTCAAAACCTGAAACCTGCGACTTATAAAATTGTTGCCAATATTCCATACAATATTACAGGTGCAATTATTAAGCGATTTCTTTCGGAAACAGTTCAACCAAAAAGTATGACACTATTGGTTCAAAAGGAGGTTGCTGAACGAATCGTCGCCCGCCCCGCCACAGGCGGTGCGGGTGGGGCCAAAGAAAGCATTTTGTCGCTTTCAGTCAAAGCATACGGAACACCTCACTATATTATGAAGGTCAGCAAGCGTTTTTTCAGCCCTGAACCAAAGGTTGATTCTGCAATTATTCATATTTCAGACATTTCAAAGCAAAACTTCAAGGATATTAACACCGAGGAGCGATTTTTTACTATTATAAAAGCTGGTTTTGCCCATAAACGAAAAGTTCTACGAAAAAATCTTGAAGAAATCGCCCCAATACAAGCAATTGACTCTGTCTTTCAATCACTCGGAATCAAAGAGAAGGCTCGCGCCGAAGACATATCATTCCCGATCTGGCTTTCGCTTTCACAGAATCTCAACCATATCTAGGATAATTGAAAAGGGAATTGTATACTATATATATGAAGCATATTTTCCCAATCTCATCGATTATTTTTTCTTTTATTCTTTTTGCATTCATGCCTACTGGCGCGATGGCCTCCTCGTTTTCAATTTCAAAAGGATTTGGGGGGAAGGTTTACATGGCACCAGTTTCAGGTATTACCTGTAATGGGCTTGGGAGATTAATGATTTTGAGTAGTAATACAAGATCAGCATTAAGCACTGTTGGTGCGCAAGGGGGCATGAAAAAATCAGAGGCTGAAAGTTTTGCCAAGGGTATTTATGGGGCAATTCCAACATACTCAACAAACCCAAGCAAAAGTCCTATTGTTGGTGGACAAATTTTAGGAAAAGAAAACGCAACTCCAGATCTAAGGACCTGTTACATTCCAACACCAACAGGCCCTGTTTTTATTCCTGTATTCAAAACAACAAATAATTACAATGTTTCAGCACGATAATTATGAAAATTAATATTAAACGAGAATATCTGCCGAGCGATGATTTCATTGCTCGCGCAATTATAATTGCAATCGTTATCGCTTTTGGCACTGGAATCTTTTATCTCGGACGATTTGTTGTTAGGAAAATAAGCAACAAATCAAGCGCAAGTATAAAAATCAGCGAATTGGTTATAAAAGATAGTAATAAAAACGGTATTGCTGATTGGGAAGAATCACTCTGGGGACTTGATCCGACAAAAAATGGCACAGACAACAAGGCGTTTATTCTTGCAAAAAAACAAGAATTGAACCGAGAATCAGGTGACACACAATCAACGCTTTCTAAAAACGACAAATTAGCTCGCGAATTTTTTGCGCTTATTACATCACTTCAACAATCTGGAACTTTAAATGACGAAACAATTGGCGCAATTGGAGACGCAATCGGAAAACAAGCTACCGCCACAGATATTCCAGATACATATGGAGCAGAATCAATAAAAACCCTATCCACAACACCAGCATCTATTCGCGCGTACCATACAGCATTTTCAAAATTAGCATTATCATATGGAAACAGCGACATTGGCAACGAATTAATCTTTATTTCACAAGCCATAGACCACAACGAATCCTCGGCAATCAGCGCCGCAAAAAGTGTCGCACGCGCATACAAATCATTTGCCCAAGAACTTGTTGCTATTCCAGTACCAAAATCACTAATACCTATTATTCTGCCACTTGCAAATAATTACGACAAAACAGGCACGGCGATAATTGAAATGAGCTCATTGATTGATGATCAGTTTGCCGGAATGAGGGGAATTGTAAACTATAAACGATACAATGATGCGCTTCTTGCGAACCTTGATGATTTGAAAAGTTTTTTTGAAAGAAATGGTATACTGAAATAGTATTTAGTATGAATAAACGATCACGCATTCTCAATACGGGACTACAAATGCTTCTAGTAGCGTCTTTTTCCGTTTCGCATATTGCATATGGTGCATCAGAAGTAATTCCAACTGGACGCAATTTAAATTTTGATACAGTAAACACAAGCGCATACAAACCAAGTTCACAAAACATATCTAGTTCTGGTATTGCAATTAGCGTTCCAGGATGTACTGGCATTACAAATAAAGTGCAACGATCATTAGGTGGAGTTCTCTCTGGTAACCCAGAAGATCTTGTTGGTCTAGCTGATTCACTTATTGATTTTTCTAGTAACAGCGTAACAACTGCCGATCAAAATGTTGGTGATTCTCTAAAAAAATTATTTACAACATCAAAAGATGATGCTTTCCGTGAAAATTGTATCAATGGTATCGGCTATCGTCTCGCAAAAAAACAACTTTCAGATATTACACAGAAAACATTAAACTGGACTTCACATGGATATGATGGCGACCCACTCTTTGTTCGTGATCAAAGTTCTTTTTTCAAAGATATTTCAAACAAGGAAGTTATCCAAGCATCTAAAACATACAGCGCCTCAAATTCAAGAAACGATTATCCATACGGTAAAGAATTTGCCCGAACAGCAATTAGTAGTAAAAAGGCGCAAAATAATTTTGAAGAGTCAGCAAAATCTGATTTGTCATATTATCTTGCACCAGGAGCAACACCAAAAAGTTTCAGTACAGACTTTTCACAGGGTGGATGGAATGGTTGGCTTGCCCTAACACAAAAACCTCAAAACAACCCTCTTGGATTCACGATGATTGCAAGTCAGCATATCGCAAACCAGTCAGCAGAAAAAATACAGAACCAACAAAATGAATTAAATCAAAACAAGGGATTTCTCTCGGAGAAAAGATGTGTTGAATATTATCCAGCAACTGGAGGAGGGACGGGCACTGTCAGTACAACGGCTGGTGTGTACGGAACAGCAAAAGGTGCATGTAAAACTTACGAAACAATTACTCCAGGAAGTATTATTGCTGAACAGGTTGCAACAGTGCTAACTTCACCAATTCGCCAACTTGAACTTGCTGATGGGGTTAACGAATCACTCGGTGGCGTATTCAACTCACTCTTGAACAAACTCGGAATCCAAGGGCTACTTGGACTTTCTGGTTTTAATTCTGTAAGTAATGGATGGAAAGAAGTTGGTGGTTCTGGATACGGGTCAAATAGTTTTTCTTCACTCCAAGGCTCATTTATGACTGCCTTTGGAACAAGTTCATCGGGGCAAGACGACGCGATAATATCTGTACGAAAAGGCGATGGATGGAATTCAGATGAAAAGCCATTTGATCTAACAAAAGATCTTGGTAATACATATCTCCGTGGTGTCCCAAAAAGACTCGGCACTTGGGATGCAAAAAACAACATGACAACACCACTTGCTGGATCGGGAGAAACACCCCGCCAGTTAGTTCCAAGTACTGGAACGAAAAATACTTTTTATGTTGTGTCTACGGCTGGAAACACTGAACTCTCTGAACCAGAAAGTTGTTTCCCAATCAGTTATCCAAATGGAACAACATCAAACTGCTGGCAACGCGGTGACCTTGTGCTTTTTGACGGTGACCAGTGGGTGAGTGCAAAATTCTGGAATGGTGTTGATGAAAAAGGTGGGTTAAAAGACGCAGTAACTGGTAAAAGAATCCGCATTATTGACAAAAAGGGTGTTATTCAAATTCAGCAAGACTACATCAGAGCGGTCAAAGCCTCAATGAAAGAACTACCACCGATAATGCCTGCGCTTGGTGAACTTGATTATTGTATTCCTGGCCCAAATCCAAGTTGGTATGAAAGTGCCATATTGTCTAACGAAGCGCTTTCAGCATATATTAGTGGCATACAATTTGATCCGAACACTCTTGATCTCGCATTGCCTGACCCAAAACAATACGCAAGTGCGTATTATGGGCCAACTCCTTGGAAACAATTAAACCCAGGAAAAGTTGAATCCTTCTTGCGTTTTTCATTTGCAAATATTCAAAAATCATTTGGAGATATTTTTAAACAGTATTTTAAAGAGTTTGCATTTTCAAGCATAGAGACTGCATTTTCTCAAGCAATCCAAGAAACTCAAGAATTACTCGATCAACAAAAAGAAGCAACCATAGGAAGTTTGGCTAACCAACTTAAGACATTACACGATGCATTAAATTCTATTTACGGACAGGGTGGTACTATGACGAGTGAATTTATTGTTAATAATGACAAAGAATTAGCAGATCTAAATCCTAATTATTTACCAATGGCAACAACTGGTATGTCTTTTACAAAAGACATTCGTATTTATGATGTAAACATTGCACAAGCAAACAAAGACTACCGAGACCTTCTTGATCAGGGTATTTCAAATATTTATCGTCTCAACATTATAAAATCAAAAGTTGATAAAATTATTAAGGCTGCTCAGGAACGACGATCACGAACCGTTGGTATTGGCACAATACCTGATGATTGTTTAATGAATGAAGAGATCACATACCTGGGAGATGATGGTGTACCGACTGGAACAATTAATGTTATTGATACAGTATCAAATACTGGAAGTGGATTAGGCGGTAGAGTTACTAGTGGATCGGGTACTGGTATTGGTAATGTTTATAATGGAAGTGAAGAAATATCAGGTGGGGGACTTCAAGTAAACCCACAATAAAATTATGGAACCACAACACAACAGTAGAAAACGAGCGATTACTATTACGATTATTGTCGTAGCAATTCTTTTGCTTGTTGTTTATATTTTGTCTCAAACAACAACAATCTTTGGAACAAAGGGATCATCAACAAGTAATAAAAGTTTTATACCTCTTCTTGGAACTTCAAAACAAAAAGCAGTAAACCCGATTGATCAAGGAGAAGAGGTAACCCTTCCAACAGGAACAGTCACGCAGACAACAGGTGGTGGTGAGCCAACAAACAACCCGCTCCCAACACCAAATGGCAAAGGTCCATTTGTAGTACTCTCGGTTACACCCAAAACACTTCCAGTTGCTGGTGGCAAAATAAAGCTTACATGGCAAGGAGAAAATGTCATTTCTTGTATCCCAAGTTGGACAGGAAAGAAAATCACTCAAACAAGTGGCACCTCAAATGAAATCACAGTAAAGAAAACGCGTGTCTTTGGTATTTCGTGTGCAAACGGACAAGGACAGCAGGCAAGCGCAAGCACACAAGTTACTGTTGGAGAAAATGCCCTTCAGGTATCACTTCGTGCAACACCAAACACGCTCATTGAATCAGGAAATGTTGTTTTAACATGGACAAGCAAGAGCACAGTGAAATCTTGTACACCAGGATGGACAAACAAAAAAGATGCTGCTCAAGGAGAAGTAACTGTTCCTGTTAGTCAATCACAAACATTTCTAATTAGTTGTACAGATGGCGCTCTAACCGAAATTGCCGAAGCAGATGTTGTTGTTGGTTCATTTGAAAAAACCCCTCAGTGTCGAGATGGAGTTGATAATGATGGAGACAACGCCGTAGATGCACTAGATAGCGCGTGTCATAGCAATTTTGATGCGAGTGACGACACAAGTTATGTTCCAACAATTGCCGACGAGGCGCGTCTTCCAACTGAAACAACAAATGCAGACAGGTGTAAGATTGTAGACGATAATCCACTTACATTTACTGATGTTGAAAAACGACAACTTGATCTTCTGCTTCGTCAGTTCTATCGAATCGCGCCAAATCTAAAAACTGAAGATGATGTTGTTTTTGAAAAAGAAGCTCGTCTTGGATATATTGATCTTGTTAAAGAAGTAAAAAGTCTAACAAAACAATGTTACGCACAACAATATCCAGCAGAAAACAACGCGGTTCGTGTCGCTCTCGGCGCAACACCGAACTACACAGGCCCTCTTGAAAAGAAAACTAATCCATATTTCCAGCCAGATGGAGTTGTAAGTTCACCATCATACATCACAAAAAGTTATATCGAGTCCAAATTTACCGCCCAGCAGAACACAATGATCGCCCAACAAGCACTCGTCGTGTCGAAGCTTGACGCAAAAATTAAATCTGCACAAACCAACGCTCAGGCAATACTCTTTACACAGTTACGAAACTACGAACAGAACATTCTAGACCAGTTTAAAAACAACATATCAACGGCAAATCAATTCATCTTGATAGAAAAACTTCTTCAGGTTTGGTAATCTGTGATTTTTGAGGATAAAAAGGGGATTTCTTGTTTAAAAATTGATATACTATTAGTGTGAAGAAACTAACTTCAACGATTATCTTCGTATCTATACTTGCGAGTACATTCTGCGCTCCTTTTTTTGGTAATGGATTTTCTCATTTTCAAATACCTCGTGCCGAAGCAATAAATGAAGCCAATTCTACTTATGGACTAAGTCAAGAATCTAAAGATGTTTTAAAAGAAGGAGAGGAAGCAAAAAAAGCAACCGCCCCTGATACCGACCCTGAAATGCTTCCAGCCTGTGGGTTTGATGCTGGGGTGGTACAAGTTGGGAATAGCAACGGAACATTTGTTGGTTGTATTGCTCAGGCATTCTATTATGTGCTTTTTGTACCAACATCATATATCTTTGCTCTTTCTGGAATGTTTTTTGATTTCACTTTTGCATATTCTATTGATGATGGATCATACAAAACACCATTCATTACCCAAGGCTGGGCGCTAATTCGTGATATGGTCAACATGTTCTTTATCTTCGTGCTTCTCTTTGTTGCATTCAAAACAATTCTCAATGTTGCGCATGGAAAAACAAAAGAACTTGTAATGAATGTTGTTATCATTGGAATATTGATTAATTTCAGTCTCTTTGCCGCACAAGTGATTGTTGATACATCAAATATTCTAGCGCGAGTATTCTACAACGATGACGCAATCAAAATAACTAAGGGTGGTGAGAGGGGTGGTAGCGCACTTTATGACAAAGGAGCAAATGGTGAAGTGCAACTCTCGGCAGCACTGGTAAATAAAATTAATCCTCAAAACCTTATTAGTCAGGCAAGTAAAGTGAATGACATGTCGACAGTAGGAAACGCGGATTCTGCCTCTGACCTATCGTCAGACGGAGTACGAACACTAACTGCTGGTACATTTATTCTTGTTACAATTCTTGCTTCAATTGTTAATATTGTTGGAATATTCACATTTCTTTCGGTTGGACTTATTTTTGTGGCACGAGTTATAGGGCTCTGGTTTGCAATGATTCTTGCACCGCTTGCATTCTTCACATATACCGTTCCGTCACTTCAAAATGAAAAGATTTTTGGGTGGAAAAGTTGGTGGTCTGATCTTTTCAGGCTGTCATTCCTGGCACCAATTTTTATATTCTTTATGTATCTCATCCTTCGTTTCCTTGAAAGTGGAATGAATTTCATTGGTCTTGATAATCTCACTGGGGCTGAGTGGGTAATCGCGATTATCATTCCTTTTATTTTTATAATGATAATGCTCCTTCAAGCAAAAAATATTGCAAAGGATTACGCAGGAACTATTGGTCAGACAATTACGAATTATGTTGCGGCAGCGGGAGGGTTTGCGCTTGCTGTTGGTACAGGCGGGGCAGCAATGATTGGACGAGGTATGGGGGGCATGGCGGCGCGCGCATCAGCAGGAGAGACACTCACACAACGATTTGCTGACCCAACCAAAAGGGGAACAATGAAATGGTATCAGAAGGCTGCGGGTTGGTCAGGAAACAAGCTTGGTATGAATAAGGTGTTTGGAAAGACCGTAGTTGGCGGTAGAGCAACAACCGGCGTTGGTGGAATCCTAAATAGGTCACAAGAAAAAGTTAACAAAGTTGATCACGCAAGACACACAGTAGATGAAGCCAAAGAAAAGGCTGGACTTAAAGATGTTGCATGGTCACGACTATCTGCAATACAACGGGAAAAAGTTCTTACTGAGTTTAAGAAAACAAATAAAGATAAACTCACAACGGTGGCAGAGGAAAAAATAAAAAGTGGCTTAGCGTTCGATACCAGTGGTAACCCAATTCAAGGCTTCAGTGACTACAAGGCAGATAGACACTTAGACGAAGAACAAGCATACAGAGTGGCCAAGGGTATTACAGGAATGACACCACTAACAGCACCACAACAGGATGAATTAAACAAAAGAAAACTTGCGCTTGATAAAAAAATTAATAGCGACTACGAGAATACCATACTTAAACCAAATATTAATTTACAAGTATCAGTAGAAGCAGAAAAAGAATTTGAACACGAAAAAGAAGAATCCAACAAACAAGTTTCCGGATTCACCCGCGCGACATCTCAGGCAAACACTGGTAGTTGGAATGTTAGCAATCTTTCACAACTTAAACAAGATAAAAGAGAAGGTGTATTTACCAAGGCCGCAACAGTAAGCACAGCACTTTTGAGTGGGCAATTACGCAATGCAATTGGAGCAATTGGCTTTAAATATGGAAAAGGAGCAACCGGTGAAGAAAAATACACCAACCAAAGCAAATTTATTGATGATTTGAAAAACGGTATTGCTGAAGCATTCAAAACAGCCAACATTAATGTAACAGTTAACACCGGCGGTAGTGGAGGAGAAAAGAAAAAAGATGATCACGGTGGCGGAGGGCATCACTAATTAAATAATTTATTAACATGAATCCCGTTAGAGATTATTCATGTTCTATTACACTTACATTTTAAAAAGCAAAAAAGATGGTAGGATATACACTGGATATACAAAAGATTTACGGAAGCGCCTAACACAACACAACGAAGGTTTATCTACACATACAAAAAACAGGGGTCCATTTATTATTATTTATTACGAAGCATGTATGTCAGAAGAAAAAGCACGGTCGAGAGAATTATATTTAAAATCTGGTATGGGCAAGCGTTATTTAAAAAATAGATTAGGCGCTTCCTATCTCTAACGGGATGAATCAAGAACAACTACAAAAATTAATCGTTGAAATGCACAGCAAGCTCTCACCAAGGGCGCAAGAAGTTTTTTCGTCAATGGTGTGGGCTGATACTCTATCTCTGATTGAGAAAAAATATGCGCTCAATGAAACACAAATCAGGACACTTGGAACAGAAACAACCCTTGCACTCTTGGGTGTTATTGGAATTGATGAATATGAGAAAGAGGTTGCTCGCGCCCTTGCTCACCCTGATGAAATTACAAAAAAGATTCTTGCTGAAATTCGCGAACGAATTTTCTCGGGAATCGTGCAAGACCTAGCCGATGCGCATAGCAAAAACAAAGACAAACAAATATCAATCGAAGGATACACAGACCCGAGGTTTGCTGGCTTGCCACCGCTACTTCTAAAAGCAATTTCAGAATCAGGGTATCAGAAAAAACTCTACGAACTTGGCACAAAACACAAACTTGCAATTGATACAATGGCAGGACTTGAAGATCTGACGATTCAATTTATGAAAGGGGAGATAGAACCAGCACAATACGAAAAAGAACTTGTTGCCTCACTCGGAATCAAACCAGATGCAAGTAAAGAAATAGCAAATGATATCAATACAACCATTCTTTTGCCAATTCGCGAACTCATGAAAAAAGAAGAACAGAAAGCGGTAACAACACCCGATATCCCATTCCCGCCATACCGCCCAACAATTAATGCAACACTCCCAAAGACACAATCAGGAATTCTCGCTACGGCTGGAATCGAAATGATCCATGACGACTACACACAAAACGACAGAAGTGTTCCAACAACAAAAAACGAAGATGGAGTGCTCACACAAGCAGGTATTTCGGTTATTGATGAGAAACGCTCTTTAAACGAAGAACATATTCTACCAAGCCCAAGTAATCGCAATCGCGCGCTTGAAGGAATTGAACACCCGGCAAAAACAATGACCTCAATTCATGAGGAAAAACTCCAAAAAACAACCACAAGTACACCACAAACAAGTGATTACTCCCTACCTAAAATAGGTGGTGGTGATATATACCGAGAACCAATCGGATAATCTCGTGATAGAATAAAGATATATGCAATTTAAGGTTCCACAATTCATTGATATTGAGGATACATTGTTTGGGCCATTTACCTTTCGTCAATTCGCCTACCTTGTTGGTGGAGGAGGAATGATTTTTGTATTGTATAAATTGTTACCTTTTTGGATTGCCATTTTCTTTATTCTTCCAATCGGAATTTTGACTGGACTTTTAACTTTTTACAAAATCAACAACAAGCCTTTTATTTATTACCTCCAAGCGGGTATTAGTTATGCGCTCACTAGTAAACTCTATGTCTGGAAACAGCGTCTCGTAAAACCAACACAGAAAAAAGAAGAGGGGAAACCGATTGCCGAGACACCCACTGTTCCAGTCCTCTCATCAAGCAAGTTGTCTGACTTGGCATGGGGTCTTGATATGCCGACAGAAGAAACGCAAGCAACCGAAAATCAAAAACCATTAAGGTAATGTGATATAATAATTTTATATATGGCACTCGACGCTCGCGCTGCGCAAGAATTCGTTCCAATTAAAGAAGTTCGTGATGGCATCATTATTCTCAAAGATGGTGGTCTTCGAGCGATTCTAATCGCATCATCAATAAACTTATCGCTCAAATCATCTGACGAACAAATTGCCATCATTAATCAATTTCAAAATTTTTTGAATGGACTTGATTTTCCAACACAGATTGTTATGCAGTCACGACGACTTGATATCCGACCATATCTCCTGATGCTTGAAAATCGTATCAAAGAACAAACAGAGCAACTCATTAAAATCCAAACCCGAGAATATATTAATTTCATCCGATCGTTCACTGATGAGGTAAACATCATGACCAAAACATTTTTCGTTGTTGTACCTTACACACCCGCAATCTTAAAATCAGGCGGTATTATTGAAAATATAATCGGCGGACGATCTAGTTCAGAAAACAAAAAGCAGGGAGATACAGCGGATTTTGAAGAAAAAAGATCACAACTTGATCAGCGAGTGAGTGTTATTATGGGAGGATTGGGTAGTCTTGGTATTCGCAGTTCACAACTCAAAACAGAAGAAGTCGTTGAACTCTTCTATAAAACATTCAACCCAGGAGATATTAGTCAGGGTATTCAATTAGAATAATATGTCATTTCTATCATCACTATTTGGCAAAAAAGATTCATCTGGAACCACTTCAAAAGAAGGGCCTGTTGTAATGCCTGTTCTTCCAACAGAAATTTATCGCGCCGCAACACTTGAACTACAAGACATTATTGCACCATCAGCACTTCAAATTACTCCAAAGTCTCTAAATCTCGGAGACAAAATTACCAGAACATTCTTTGTTATTTCATATCCGCGATTTTTGACTGATAACTGGTTCTCTCCAATTATCAACCTAGACAAAGTGTTTGATGTTTCTATTGCTATCCATCCGATTGAAACAGCAGAAATATTACGATCATTCCAGAAAAAAGTTGCTGAGGTGCAAAGTCAGATTTCTATTCGTGAATCCAAAGGTCTCGTTCGCGACCCAATGCTTGATACTGCATATCGTGATCTTGAAAATCTTCGTGATAGTCTGATGCAAGCACAAGAAAAAATGTTTAATGTTGGTTTATATATCACCGTTTATGCTGAAAGTGAGACTGATTTGTTCAAAATTGAAAGTGAGATCAAATCTCTCCTTGAATCAAAACTTATTTATTTGAAACCAGCGCTCTTTCAGCAGGCAGAAGCATTTAAAAGCGTTATCCCACTTGGTACAGATATTTTGGGTATTCACCAAAAGCTTAATACCGAACCTCTTTCAAGTCTATTTCCATTTGTATCTTTTGATTTAACATCAGATAAGGGAATTCTTTATGGTGTAAATCGTCACAATTCAAGTCTTATTATTTTTGACCGATTTTCACTACCAAACTATAACTCTATTACCTTTGCCACATCTGGTGCTGGTAAATCATACGCAACAAAACTAGAAGTTATCCGAACACTTATGTTTGATACCGAAGTCATTGTTATTGACCCGGAGCGCGAATACGAATATCTAGCCGAAGCGATGGGTGGACGATATTTCAATATTGCTCTTTCTTCTGATCACCACATCAACCCGTTTGATTTACCAATTCCGAGCACCGATGAAACACCCGCCGATGTTTTGCGCGCAAACACAATTAACCTTGTTGGATTATTCCGTATAATGCTCGGCGGACTAACGCCAGAAGAAGATTCAATCATTGACCGTGCCATCACAGAAACATATGCGATGAAGGACATCACCGCTGATTCAAATTTTGCTAATATTGAACCGCCACTTTTGACTGATTTTGAAATGGTGCTTGCTGGTATGGAAGGAAGTGAATCAGTTATCCAACGCCTCGCAAAATACACTCGTGGATCATGGTCATCGTTCCTTAATCAACCATCAAATGTAGACATAAATAGAAAATTTGTTGTCTTTTCGGTTCGTGACATGGAAGATGAGTTGAAACCAGTCGCAATGTATATCGTTACTCACTATATATGGAACGCTGTTCGTAAAAATATCAAAAAACGCCTTCTTGTTGTTGACGAGGCATGGTGGATGATGAAATCAGAAGACACAGCGTCTTTCCTGTATTCAATTGCAAAACGCGGACGAAAATACTATCTTGGGCTTGCGACAATTACCCAAGATGTTGGTGACTTTATGAAAAGTCCATACGGTGTGCCTATCGTAACAAACTCGTCACTTCAACTTCTGCTAAAACAATCCCCATCAACAGTTGATGTTCTCCAAAAAACCTTTAATTTAACAGATGAAGAAAAATACCTGCTTCTTGAAGCTAATGTCGGGGAGGGAATATTCTTTGCTGGACTAAAGCATGTTGCAGTTAAAACCATTGCATCGTATACCGAAGACCAGATTATCACTTCTGACCCATCACAAATCCTTGCAATCAAAAAAGCCCGCGAAGAATTAATCAGTAGTGGACAAAAACCGCTCTAATCCATTGTTTAGGGTTCGGGAATAGCATATAATAAAAGGGTGATTCGTATTTCTCGAACATTATTAATATGTACTATGCTTGCCATCTTTGGCGGAGTAGTGCATTTTTCTTCGGCAGCAATTGATATTGGAGGAGACGATATTGTAGTAACCGTTTCGCCACAATCTCCTCATGGATACCAAGACACAACAATTACACTTTCGAGCTATGCGACAAACTTGAGCCTCGCTTCTATTGAGTGGAAAAAAGATGGGACACCGGTTCTGTCTGGTTTTGGAAAAACAACATATTCATTCAAAACAGGCGCGAGCGGTACCCCAATTCGTGTCACTATTACAATTGCTCTTTCAGAAGGAATCCAACTTTCAAAAGAAATTCTTATAACACCATCTGATCTCGATATTTTCTGGGAAGCACGCGATAGTTACACTCCACCATTTTATAAAGGCAAGGCTCTTCCATCATCAGAAGCAGTAATTAAAGTTGTTGCAATTCCAGCCCAAACAAAAAGCACATTATCATATTCTTGGAAACAAAATTCATCATCAATTCCTCAATCAAGCGGATACAAGAAAAACACCCTCCTTGTTGTGAATGATATTTTACAATCAGCTGAAACCGTTTCTGTTGATGTAGCAAGTTCTGATGGCGCGTATGGAGCATCAGCAAATGTTGTTATTCCAATTGTAAGTCCAGACCTTGAGTTTTACAAAAAAACAGCAGACCAGGGAATCCTCTATGCGCAAGTGCTTGGTAGTGAAACAACACTTGAAGGGGATGATTTAAGTATTGTAGCTGAACCGTATTTTCTAAATCTTTATGATAAGAAAATGGCTTATAATTATCAATGGAAAATTAATGATCAAGATATCACAACACCCGTAGAACGAAATGAATTAACTATTCAACCGAATTCACGCGGGGGGTATACATTGGTTGGGCTTTTGGTTGAAGAATCTAATTCATTATTTCAAAAAATCAGTCGCGTGCTTCGTGTAAATTTTTAATATGAAATATATTTTTTCTTTATTTATTTTATCAATCTTTGTAACCCCTTTTGCGGGAATTGTTTCGCAAGCCGAATCTGCTAACGATTGCAAGGTTCTTTCAGCAGAATGGAGTCAATCAGGAGATATGCCTAGTGGGTGGTTTAAGGAAGAACGAACCCCGATTAACATAATAACCAAAACACAAGGATGTGTTGGACAAGAACTTAATTTGAGTATTTTTGAGGGAGATACATGTGGGATTGAGTGTGACGATGACCTTGTTGGCTTTTACCGTAGACCAATTCTTGTGCCAACAGACAATTTCTCGGTAAGAATTGGTCTTGGGGAAGACGAATGTGAAGCTGGTGCAACTGCTTCTATTGGGTATGATTGCCATTTGTTTTTCTATTGGCGAAACAATGCGATGGATCTTCTTTATAATTCATGGCACAAGGTAAGTGGTGATCTTTTTTATGAGTGTGATGGCCTTTGTGATACTGATCCAATACTTGTTTCTATTATTCCAAACGGAAACACAACAACACGGGTTAGTGTTGATCCTAATAAATCAACGGGTGTTCACAAAGAAGTTTATAATCTTCTAGCGCCTATTGGAGACCTGAGGTGTATTGATGATGGATCAGGAACACCTGGTACAAACTGCGTGAAGGGTGGCGCTGGGGTATATTTAAATACAATTTTCAAAATTGCTATTGGGCTTGCAGCAGCACTTGCTGTTGTTATGATTGTTATTAATTCTGTTTCATATATGGGAGATGAATCAGTTTTTGGTAGAACAGAAGCAAAGAGCAAAATTCTCTCTGCTATTGGCGGACTACTACTTGCACTTGGCGCATATGCATTACTAAACACTATTAATCCAGCGCTGACAGGCGTAGGTGGGGTACAAATTGACCAAGTGGTTGCTGAGGTGGATGAAGACCCTATTCTTGAAGATAGCCCAAATCTTGTTCTCCAAACTGGAGCAATTGCTCGTTGCCCTGACGGAATATCAAAAACCATTACAAAGGGCGGAACATTCTATGTTTGTAATTCTCTTGTTGGGCGATTTAAAACGATGATAGAAGACGCCTGGTCACAAGGAATTAAAATCTCTGGTGGAGGATTCCGAACCAAAGAGGCGCAAATTGCCCTTCGAACAAAAAACTGTGGTGGATCAGGAAATGTATATAATTCAAACGCAAAATGTACTCCCGTAACAGCCGTTCCTGGTACATCAATGCACGAGAGCGGAATGGCTTTTGATTTTAAGTGTGACGGAAAACTTATTAATATTGGTACTGGTCGAAAAA
Organism: uncultured Candidatus Saccharibacteria bacterium; assembly: GCA_964469225.1. Lineage (GTDB taxonomy): Bacteria > Patescibacteriota > Minisyncoccia > Phycocordibacterales > UBA9973 > UBA8515. Next base: position 47,546 of record CAYXYC010000001.1, read on the forward strand.
ATAAGTTCGCAATTAATGCAAGCACAAAAAAATGTTTTGACTGGCTGTCGTCGAATGCCGGAAAATACGGACTAAAAAATCTGCCAAGTGAAAATTGGCACTGGTCAACTAACGGTAAATAATTTATGCCACGAAAAACAATAATTATTTTCATATCGGTCTTTCTGGTCATTGGTGGAGGAATTTTTATCTACTCTCGTTTTGTTTCAACGCCAACACAAAACACAAACACCACACAAAATGGAGACTATAGACCATTTGGATCTACGACAGAAAACGGATCAGGGAGTATCTCTGGAGTTATTTCTCAAACCATCAACACAATTTTGGGTGGGGTAGGACTTTCGTCTGACGCAAATCGTTTCCAAAAAATAACAGATTTTCCTATTGCTGGAGTGACATTCTTTATTGATACTCGAAAGGTTGAGCAGTCACAACAAGCAACAAACCCCGACGGAACAGCAACACAGACAGCAGGTGATGCCCAGTTTGTTTCTGTGCCATCACTCCGCTTTGTTAATCGAATCACCGGACATCTTCACCAGATGTATTTAGACACAAAAATATCAGGCGTTGTTTCAAACTCAACAATTCCTTCTATCCATGAGGCACTATTTGCAAACAACGGTAAAACTGTTTTTTATAGATACCTTGATACTGACAACAAAACAATAAACACCTTCACTGCAACACTTGGTGCAAATCGTGGTGAATTTATGCCAGATAATATTCTTAATATGAGTGTGTCATCCGATGGTCAGAAAGTATTTTATATTACAAAAGATGCAAATGGTGTTCGTGGTGCAATTAAAAACATCACAACAGCTAAAAAATCAGATATTTGGTCATCACCGCTCTCTGAGTGGACTTCAAAATGGGGGAAGGGAGAAACGGTCTATCTAACAACAAAACCTTCCCAGCTTGCAAATGGAGGACTCTGGAGTCTCAACACCATAACAGGCGCAACAACAAAAATATTAACGGGAATACCTGGTCTTACAACACTCACGAGTCCTGATGGGAACAGTGTGCTATATAGTATCTCAACAACAAATGGACCTCGCCTTGGCATCTATTCAATCAAAAAAAATGAATCCACCGATCTTTCAATATATGGACTACCAGAGAAGTGTATTTGGACAAAATCATCTCTATCTATTTATTGTGCTTCACCAACTGGAATACAAAGTGGTTTGTATCCAGATGATTGGTATAAAGGAGTAACATCATTTGCTGACCGATTTATTCGCATCAATATTGATACAAATACAATTGATACTGTTTCTGAGGGACCAGAAACTGAAATAGTTGATGGAACAAATCTAATTCTAAACGACACAGAAAAAATACTTTTCTTCACAAACAAAAAAGACTCCGCACTATGGAGCCTCTCTCTTGAATAATATCTCTATTATTCAGAAATATATTTGATAACAACCTTGCGGTTAGGACCGTACCCTGTTGATTCGGTTTTAATATCTTTGGCGTTTTCAAGGAAAAGGTGAATGATTCGTCGTTCGTGCGCTGGCATTGGGTCAATTTCTATATTGCTCTTAAAATAACGGGCTCGTTCAGCCATCATGTGCGCCATCGCTTTCAAACTATCAAACTGTTTCTTTTGATATCCATTTACATCAACAGTAAAACGATTGGTTATCATGTCACCTTCAGGTAGATCTTTTTCAAGAATTTTACGGACGATATGATTAAGAGACCGAAGTGTCTCCCCATCACGACCAATCATAAACCGAGAATCGGGTGTTGAAACCGCGCACCAAAGCATTCCGTTTTCATCAGAAAAATCAAATCCCGAAATCTCACAGCCGGTGTGAAAAAATATGTCTTCTATAATTTTCTTGATTTTATCTTGGTTCATATATATCTACGCAAGTGTCTTGCGAACACGCCACTCTTGGATGATTGTAAATATATTACTTGTAATCCAATAAAGCGCAATGGCTGCTGAAATTTGGTATGCAATAAAAGCAACAAAAACAGGAAGCACATAGCGAATATTCATTTGCATACTTTCTGCTAATTGTTCTTGGAATGTTTTTGGTTGAGCGGCAGTTTGTTCTGTAACAATATCAACCTTCTTCTGTGCAAGTGGGGAAGAAAGTTTTCCTTGTATAAACTGAGAAACTCCGGCCAGAAGCGCAAGAACAATACTTTTACCATGCAAATCAATGCCGAGGAAAAAGGCGTTTAGTTGCTCTGGTTTGGTAATAAACGAATAGAGCGGTGTCGCATCAAAAGAAAGACCCTTATAAAATACATAATAAAGGGCGAAAATTACTGGTAATTGAAGAATAATTACCAAGCAACCAGAAAAAGGGTTTACATTGTATTTTTTATATAATTCAAAGGTTTTTCGTGCTTGTTCTTCTTTATTAGGGAAATCTTTCTTTATAGCCTTTAATTCTGGCTCAATGCGTTTTGTGAGAATCTGGCTTCGGATTGATTTCTTTGTAAGAGGGGAAAGAATGGTCTTAACAAGAATTGTTAAAATAACAATCCCTAAACCAATATTTCCAGCCGTTATTGTGCTAACAATAAAAATGAGCGTATTGTATATCGGCTCATATAAAAAAGTATTCCATAGTGATGACATCTCTCTATTGTATAGGAAAAGAAGCCATCATAAAAGGTTGATTTATTTAAAAGTCGTTGTTTGCCCTTTTTAAATTAGGGGATCGTAACGGTTTTTCTGCCAAGGATGACACCTGGCAATTCTTTTACACCCAAGCCAAAAGCCCATTAAAAATCCATATTTTTCAATGGCATTTTTTGTATATTCGGAGCATCTTGGAATAAAAACACAAGATGAGTGGCTCTGTGCGGGGGTTGATTGGTAAAGAGATATGAGGAATATGGCTAGTTTTTTCATTTTAATATCTCACCTTACGCAAAAGTGCATCCATGTCGTTTTTTATATCTTGGGTTGTGGCTTTTGATGCCTCGTTTTTAAAGAAGAAAATCGCCGTAATTGGTGGCAGACTTAGTGTTCTAAGGACATTATATCCTTTTCTTCTAAGGCTATTTCGCTTAACAGCCCTTTTTTCAACGCCTTTTGGGACAACACAAGCATACCTTGGTCCGCCGTAAGCCATAAATCGCAACGAAAAAAGCGGGGAAGAGATTACTTTCCCGTCTTTCATAAGAGAAAGGAATACATCCTTCGTTACCCGCTTTTTCTTTGGAATCATTGAATTATAAGGCTTATTTTGCGATTGAGACCTTTTTTCGGCCCTTAGCACGGCGACGAGCTGTTACCTTTTTGCCGCCAGGAGTTTTTGCGCGAGAAAGAAAACCGTGGGTTTTCGCTCTTTTTCGCTTGTTTGGGTTGTATGTTATAGACATATTAGGAAATATATAACAAAATCAGTCATTATGCAATGTTTTGTTTCGTATGTTACTATCCACACATTATTAACAGGTTAATCCAGATATTGAATAAATCCCTGTTTTCAAATGAGAGTATACTAGAATGTATGAATACAAAAGAATTATGGAACAGCTGTCTTTCTGATATTGAACTTGGTATTTCAAAAGCCAATTTTACAACATGGTTCAAAAATACTCTGATTGTAAAAGAAGACGCTGGAACAATTTATGTTGGTGTACCAAATGAGTTTGTAAAAGATTGGCTTTACAATAAATTCCATAAATTAATTTTGAAAACCCTTATGGGCTACGAAGAGAGTGTTAGGAGTGTTGAATATATTATTCACAAGCACGAGGCTGGTACGCGACCATCATACAACGAACCTGTAAAAAATATAATAAACAAAGAACTTCCACTTAACGACCTTTATACCAACAAAGAAGATAATTTGAATCCTAAATATACATTTGATTCCTTTATTGTTGGGCCATTTAATGAACTCGCCTATGCTGTTTCGCAGGCAATTATTTCAAATCCAGGGCATGGATATAATCCATTCTTTGTTTATGGGGGAACGGGCTTAGGTAAAACGCACATGATTCAAGCAATCGGAAATGCTATAAAAAAGAATTACCCCGATAAAAAAATCTATTATGTAAGTCTTGAAAAATTCACTATTGATTATGTGAACTCAATTCAAAGTAAAAACCCAAACTCATTCAAAGAAAAATACAGAAAATATGATGTCATCATAATGGATGATATCCAATTTATTACAGGAAAAGACCGAACCCAAGAAGAGTTATTTCATTTGTTTAATATCTTTTATGAAAATAATAAACAAATTATATTTTCATCTGATAAACACCCTAATTTTATTCAAGGACTTGAAGAGAGGCTCCAGTCTCGCTTTGCATCTGGTATGACGGTTCAAATAACAGAACCAGATTATGAGTCACGAATTGCAATTATTAAAGCAAAATTTGAATCAACAAATTGTATTATTGAGCGAGAAGTTGTGGAATATCTTGCTGAAGCCCTAGAAGGGAACATTCGAGAACTCGAAGGAAGCCTAAACACAGTTGTAATGCAATCACAATTAAAAAATAAAGCCTTGTCTCTTAATGAAGTAAAAACCCTTATAAAAAACAACATAAAACCAAAGAAAACAGTTGCAATAAAAGACATTGTTCAGTGTATTGCTGAATATTACAATATTTCTGAATCAATAATTTACGAAAAAACAAGACGAAAAGAAATTGTTAGAGCGCGACAGGTTGCGATGTATTTATTGCGTGAAGATTTTAATATTTCCTATCCTTTAATTGGACAAAAAATGGGAGGAAGAGATCACACAACTGTTATTCACTCACATTTAAAAATAAAAGATGATATAAAAACAGACCCGTCGTTATTACAAGAAATAGAAAAAATTCGCATTTTATTTAAGTAGTGAATAAGGTGTGGAAAACAGTGTTAATTAAAAATTATAATTTGTGGGTAAAAAAACTTTCTACCCATAAATAAAAGTTACCAACAAAAAAGTTATTACAAGCACAACAGGAAATGTAATAAATAATCTTATTTTTAAATCTTATTTTTTGAATCCACACAATCCACACCATTAATAGTAGTAATAATGTATTTATATAAATAATACCCACATATATGAAATTTGAATGTTCAATAGAAAAAATAAAAAATGCACTCATTACCGTTGAGAGAGTAACAGGTAAAAATTTAACCCTTCCTGTTCTCGGAAGTATTTTATGGGTTGCAAGTGGTAAAACAATAAAACTACGCGCAACAAACTTGAGTGTTGGTATTGAAATATCGCTTGATGCAAAAATAGAAAAAGAGGGTGTTGTTGCTATTCGGGGTGATATTCTTTCATCATTATTTTCTGTTCTATCTGGTGATTCAAAAGTTTCTTTTGAGTTGATTGATCAAACACTATCAGTAAAAACAAAAACAAGTACTATTCTTATTAAAACTGTTCCCCATGAAGATTTTCCAACAATACCAGTTGTTTCAGGTGATGAATATACTATTCCATCAAAAAAAATTACCGACGGAATAAAAGCGGTTTCGTATGCTGCTTCAATTTCTGAAATAAAACCAGAAATTGGAAGTATTTATATTTATCCAGAAGATGACACACTTGTTTTTGTTGCAACAGATTCGTTTCGTCTTGCAGAAAAGAAAGTTAAAATAAAAAATAAAGTTTCATTTGATGGTATTTTATTTCCTCTTAAAAACGCTCTTGAATATATAAAAGCATTTGATTCTGTTGAAGATGATGTATTAATTACATTTCAAAAAAACCAAATTGCTATTAAATCAGAATCTATTTATTTTACAACAAGAGTTATTGATGGAGCCTTTCCTGACTACAAACAGATTATTCCTAAAAAACCAACAACAGAAGCTATTGTTTTAAAACAAGATTTAATATCGTCTCTTAAAATATCAAACATATTTACTGATAAATTAAACCAAATTTCTTTTACAATTAGACCTCAAGATAAGGTTTTTGAAATAGAATCAAAAAACGCTGATGTTGGTGAAAACACAACATTTATTGGAGGACAACTAACCGGTGAAGAAGTATCCGCAAACTTTAATTATAAATATATTATTGATTCATTTAGTTCATTATCTGGAGATAGTCTTAAGCTTGAATTAAATGGAAACAATAAACCCATGATTTTGAGAGCCGTTGGTGATGTTTCGTTTATGTATTTAATTATGCCAATGAATCGTTAATATGGATACAACTCATATTTCAGAACTCCTCGGTAAAATTAAAAAAACACTTTTTAAAAACGAAGAGGTGTATCAAAACATTAGTAATATCGTTTCTAAGCACATAGGTTTTCCTCTTGAAATAAGTTCAATAAAAATTAAAGGAACAGTTATTTATGTAAAAGAATCACCACTTATTAAAAGTGAAGTTTTTATTCATAAAGATGGGATTCTTTCAGACTTAAAACTAATTATTACTGACAGAGTTTTTACAGATATAAGGTAGTTTAATTAATTGGCTTGTCGTCAATTTGTGGAAGAGTAAACCCCGGGTGTGACGCCCACCAATTTATAACTCCATATTCCCAATTATTAAATTGAGAATCCTTTTCTGGATTCGATGGTTTTCCGCCTTTTGGATTATTTTTATCAATCCAATATAAAATTGTGTGAACTCCACTCATACCCGCGTCTTCTTCATTACTTAATCCACCACGAAGAATAATTGGGAGAGATTGATCTATTGGGTCTGGGTCTTCAAATGGCTCAACAGGTGTTGTTTTTAATGCTTCTCTCATAATTGCATTCCAAATTGGACCAGCAAGCGCAGCACCACCTTTTTTCATCGGTGTATTATCATTGTTTCCAACCCAGACACCAACCGTTGCTGTTGGTGTATAACCGATTGTCCAAGCGTCCTTGTTGTTGTTTGTAGTACCTGTTTTAACTGCCACATCATACCCTCCTACGACAAGCGGAGAGTTGGCACCAAAGGTTGGTGTTCTTGCGCCATTATCAGAAAGAATATTTGAAATTAAGTGTGTGATGTTTGGATCGAGAACTTCGTATGGATGAGCTCTATATTCTTCTATAATCGTCTTGTTGCCATCTTCAATAGATAAAACGGGTGTTGCCTCATTACGAACACCGCTGTTTGCAAAAACACTATATACAGATGTCATATCAAGAAGTGTTGTTTCTCCACCTCCAATAACAAGTGACAGTCCGTATCTATCAGGATCATTCAAGCTCGTAATACCTAAATTGTGAGCAAGTTTAATTGAATCTTGAACCCCAGCCAAGTAGAGCAACTTAACCGCAATTATGTTAATAGATTGAGCAAGAGCGTCTTTGAGTATCATTGGTCCACGAAAGGCATTGTCGTAGTTGTCTGGGTTATAACACTCAGCATTTTTTACGAGAGGTTTTCCAGTTGGTCCACATGATGGATTAAATTCTGTTCTAGTGTCAAATAAAATTGTTTTTGGTGTGTATCCTTTTGTAAATGCGAGCGCGTAAACAATTGGTTTAAATGACGAACCAGGTTGGCGTAGTGCTGTTGCAACATTAAAGTTACCATCAATTGTTTTATCAAAGTAATCACGAGAACCAACCATCGCTAAAATCTGTCCGGTTTTTGGGTCAATTACAACAATAGCGGTATTTTTACCATTCCAGTTTTTCTCATTTTCTTTTGCATGTGTAAGGGCGATTTCTTCGGCTTTCTTTTGCAATTCATAATCAAGTGTTGTAACAATTTTTAAACCACCAGAATCAAGCATTTCTGGTCCGTATTTTTTCTCAATATAATCTTTCACAAAAAACACAAAATGTGGCGCAGCAATGTGGGTTGGTTGTTGTGGGAGAAAGACAACTTGTTCAGCGAGCGCTCTCTGGTGTTCTGTGTCGGTAATAAAATGAAGTTCTGCCATTCTTTTTAATACAAGGTTTTTGCGTTCCTCAAGTTTGTTTCTGTTTTTACCATACGGTGAATAATATGTCGGGCCATTTGGAATTGCCGCCAAATAGGCCGCCTCAGCTAATGTTAAATCAATGGGTTCTTTACCAAAAAAAGTTTTTGATGCTTCTTCAATACCATATTTATTTCCACCATATGGTGCTTCGTTGAGATAAAGAGCCAAGATGTCGTCCTTACTCATAACCTTTTCAAGTTTCATTGCCAAAATCCACTCCTTTATTTTTCGAGTGACAGACCTCTTGCTTGTTAGAAGAGTGTTTTTAATTAACTGTTGAGTAATTGTTGAACCACCCTGTACCCTCTTGCCAGTAATTTTTGCCCAAACAGTTGCACGAATAATAGAAGTGATGCGAACCCCTTTGTGTTGGTAAAATTCCGAATCCTCAATCGCCACAGTCGCGTTCTTGATATTTGTTCCCATTTCTTCGTAGGGAATAATTGTTCGTTTGGTGTCTTGATTTACATCATACAAAAGAACTGTGCCGGTGCGATCGTAGATTTTTGTTGAACTTTGGACCTTGCGATCAGTAAAGGATTTAAAATCTGGAAGTTTTATAAATGACAGCCAAATAATAAAAATACTAATAAAAAAAATAAACAAGCTAGCGCCAAGTAGCAACCAGCTTTCGCGGGAGTGGTTCTTAAAGTAGGCGAGATATTTGTGCATATACGATAATAATACCATAGTGTTTTACTCGGCGGACAAAGAAATAGAAGTGTGATAAAGTATACCTATGAATGATATGACAGAAGATATTCTTATCCGAGGAGTTGCAAATATATACCCATCCCGCGATTTTGTCGAGGCGCGTATTCGCCGAGGGGAGAAATTAACCATATATCTCGGTATTGACCCAACTGGCCCAACGCTTCATTTGGGTAATGCTATACCAATCAAAAAATTAGCTGATTTTCAAAAGGCCGGACATAAGGTGATTCTTTTGCTCGGTGACTTTACTGCAATGATTGGTGACCCAACCGATAAATCTTCAGCTCGTGTTCAATTAACACACAAGCAAGTCATGGCCAACCTCAAAAACTACAAAAAACAGGCATCAAAACTTCTTTCATTCTCTGGTAAAAATAAAGCCGAAATTAAGTTTAATTCAAAGTGGCTTGGCAAAATGAAGTTTGCTGATGTGCTCGCTCTCGCTTCAGAAATGACTGTTCAGCAAATGCTTGAGAGAGATATGTTTGAGCGCCGAATAGAAGAAGGTAAACCAATTTTTATTCACGAATTTATGTATCCACTAATGCAAGGATATGATTCTGTTGCTATGAATGTTGACGGAGAGGTTGGAGGTAATGATCAAACATTTAATATGCTCTGCGGACGAACACTTCTTAAAACAATGAAGAATAAGGAAAAGTTTGTTTTAACACTTAAACTTCTTGAAGATAATAATGGTAAAAAGATGGGTAAGACTGAGGGGAACATGGTCTCACTCTCTGATACACCAGAAGAAATGTATGGCAAGGTTATGAGTTGGGCTGATGGATTAATTGTTCCTGGTTTTGAGTTGTGTACAAATATTTCGCTTTCTTTATTAAAAGAAATTTCCGAATCCCTAGAAAAGGGCACTGCAAATCCTCGTGATTTAAAAATGAAACTCGCTCGAGCGCTTGTGTCGCTTTATCACAACGAAGAACATGCAATTCGCGCCGAAGAATCTTTTATTGCGACATTTCAGAAGCACGAAATACCAGAAGATATGCCGGAGGTTAAGATTACCGAAGGGGAGCTTCTTGTTGATGTGTGTCTAAAAGAAAAGATTGTTTCATCAAAAAGTGACTTTGGTCGTTTAATAGATGGTGGGGCAATTACAAATCTTCGCACCGGTGAGAAAATTACAGATATTCGGGCCAAAGCAATAAAAGGAGAATACAAAATTGGTAAAACAAGGTTTATCCGGATAATTTAAAAATAAAACACCCTTCGACCACAGTCGAAGGGTGTTTTATTTTATAGATAATCAGTAGCGCTTCCGTCGAGACCAGCGAATTCTTCACTCATATCTTCGTCTTCTCCAGACAAGATATCATCGTCTTCCTCAACAACAGCATCTTCGATGGCGTCATCAAGGTCAACTTCTTCGCTCGCATCTAATTCGTCTTCTTTAAGAACTTCTTCTTCGTCGTAACTCATATATTCTCTAAAACTATGAATATTAAATAATTATAATGAATTATTTGTATCAAAAACTGATTTTCTTTGCAATATCAAAAAAATACTTGTAAACAAAGGGTTTTTATAGTTTTTCACAGGCGATACAAGTAATTCCAATCGCAATTGCATCAAGCTCGTCGTCAGAGTTAATTTTTTTTTCAATATGTATAAGTCGTGGAACCATATCCATAACCATCTTTTTGTCCGCTTTTCCGTAACCAGTAACCGCAACTTTAATTTGTGGAGGAGTGTATTCAAAAATAGACAATCCATTTCGCGAGGCGCTATAAATAATAACCCCGCGTGCCTCAGATACTCCCATACCTGTTTTCTGGTTGTTTGTTAAATATAGTTTTTCAATCGAGAGTATTTTTGGTGAATATTCGGAGATTGTGTTTTCAATTTTTTCACCAATCAATCTTAGTCGTTCAGGAAAGGGAAGTTTTGAGTTTGTTTTAAAACACTCGGAATACATAAGTCTTTCCTTTTGACCCTTTTGTTTTTCAAGAACAGCAATTCCAAGGCGCTCAAATCCAGGATCAATGGCGAGAATTATGGGACTATTTGTTTTCATCTATGTGTTCGAAGCCTAAATGCTCATAACCCTTTTTTGTTACTGTACGACCGCGCGTTGTGCGTTCGAGTAGTCCAAGTTGAATAAGATACGGCTCAATAACTTCTTCAATAGTTGCTTCTTCTTCACTTGTTGCCGCGGAGATTGTTTTCAATCCTACGGGTCCACCATTAAATTTTTCAATAATTATTTCAAGTACTCGACGGTCAGACGCAGTCAAACCAATTTCATCAACTTCAAGAAGTGCCAAGGCTTTTTTTACTGCATCTTTAGTGAGTGGTGTTTTGTGAACCTGAGCATAATCACGGCATCGTTTTAGAAAATAATTTGCGGTTCGTGGGGTAAATCGCGCGCGAGAAGCGATTTCATTGAGTGCTTCATCGTCGAGTTTTACACCGAGAATCTGCGCTGAACGAGCCACGATTTTTTTGATTTCATCGTGCGTATAAAATTCAAGACGAAATACACCGCCAGAGAATCGTGAGCGAAGCGGGGAAGAGAGAAGTGCAATGCGTGTGGTTGCAGCGATGAGTGTAAACGGCGGAAGTTCAAGTTGTATAGTGCGAGCAGATGGACCCTTACCGATAATAATATCAAGAACACCCGACTCCATTGCCGGATAGAGCACTTCCTCAACCATTTTGTTTAGGCGATGAATCTCGTCAATAAATACAATATCGCCCGGGGAGAGATTTGTGAGTATTGATGCTAGGTCGCCAACTTTCTCAATAGCAGGACCCGAGGTTATTTTTATTTGTCGGCGTGTTTCGTGGGCAATAAGATGGGCAAGTGTTGTTTTGCCAAGTCCTGGTGGGCCATAAAAAAGTATATGTTCTGCTGGGTGTGATCGTTCTTCAGCGGCAGTCAGAAGAATTTTGAGATTAGCCTTGATATTTTCTTGCCCAATATATTCATCCCAGGCGCTCGGACGGAGTGTCTGGTCTAGAAATCCTGTATCAGATGTATTTGTTTCATTGTTTTTCATGATATCTATGGGCTTGCCCCGCCTGAATCCCTGACCTGAAGGTGTCAGGCGAGATCCCTTCGGGGGTTGACATTGTTGGTGTAGTATGATATACTCTCCTCAGAAATTAATTACATCGTAATTATAGCACTTTGATTTTTTGTTCGCATTGAGAGAACAGAAATCTCTAAGCAATCGGCCCCGTGCTCTATATCCGTGCGTAGGACGCTCTGGTTTGTATTTATATTTACTGGGACTATCCTGTAATCGTATATTACTTTGGTCACGCATGTTTCCAAAGGATTGTTTAGAGATTTCTGTTCTCTTTCTATTTTGTTCCATTTAAATTCATTAATAATGACGAATGTAAAAGAAGCTCTGACAGCACACTTTCCCTTGTTGGGATTAAAAACCCCTGCCGATCTCATCGGCAAGGTAATGACACTCTCGTTTTTCCAGCTGGAAAATGAGCAATGGTTTAAAAGGGAAGTTTATTTCCTTATACAATCCATGGATGTTGGACCACTTGTCCCATGGAAAGACAATAAGTATATTTGTCTTTCTTCCAACTGGATACCGATTGGCTGCGGGCAATGTGTTCGAATTGTTTTTGAGTCAAACGGATATAGTATCCAACTCAAAGACAAAAGATCACCACTTCCTGTTTCCGCTTGGTTTAACTCCCATGGTTCGGGTTATCCATCGGAGGGCTTAAAGGAGGGGTCCTTTAAGATTAGTTGATACCCTTTGTTTTTTTAACTTGCCGCACTGCTAAACAGTGCGGTTTTTTATTCTTCATAAAAATCCACCACACTGCCGACTTCTTCGTATGAGGTGATGCCTTTCAAAATTTTCACAATTCCATCTTCTTTCATGTCGAGATATCCTTGATGTGAAGCAATTTCTTTAATCTCTCGTTCTGATGGATTGTTTGGAATTATTTTTTCAATTTCAGCTGTTTTTAATATTGCCTCAAAAATACCCAAGCGTCCTTTGTAGCCAGTATTGTTACATTCTGCACAGCCAACTGGTCCGTATATTTTCGGCTGAGCATTTGTGTCAACGCCATATTTTGTAAAGTCTTTACCGTTTGCAGTTGCCATGTCGGTGATTTTTTTGATAACGCGTGCTTGCTCATCAGTGAGCGCTATTTCTTTTTTGCAGTGTACGCAGAGTTTTCGTACGAGTCGTTGAGCGATTGAGAGCGACAGCGCTGATACGAGAATCTTTGGATTAACTTCAAGGTCAATCAAACGGGGAATTACGCCAGCGGCATTGTTGGTATGAAGTGTTGAGAACACAAGGTGACCAGTGAGCGCTGATTCAACAGCGATTTTTGCTGTTTCAGAATCACGAATTTCTCCCACCATAATCACATCAGGGTCTTGGCGGAGAGATGAACGCAATCCCTCAAGGAATGTATAACCCTTTTCACTTTCTGTTTGTGTTTGAGTAATTCCTGGTAAATGATATTCAATCGGGTCTTCAATTGTAATAATTTTAATTTCTGGTGAATAAATCTTTTGTAGGAATGAGTAAAGCGTTGTTGTTTTACCGGACCCTGTTGGACCAGTAAGCAATACCATGCCGTTTGGTTTTTTGATTTCACGCATAAATACTTCAAACAAGCTTGCTTCAATACCGAGGTCTTCTAGTTTTACGCGAATTGATTTTGGATTGAGAATACGCATAACGATTGATTCGCCATACGCGCCCGGAATGAGTGACACACGCAAACTGATTTCTTCTTCATCAAGGAAAATACTGAATCGGCCATCTTGGGCGATTGCTGAGGCTGTGATTTTGAGTCCGGCAAGTAATTTTATTCGTGAATTCAAGAATTTGTGAATCACTGGCGGAATTTCCATAACTTCATGCAAAATACCATCGAGACGGAAACGCAGGCGCACAGTATTTTCTTCTGGTTCGAAGTGAAGATCTGATGCGTTAATAGCAATTGCGCCAGCAAGAGCGATTTCAAGAATATGTGAGGTTGTGTGTGTCGCGTCTTTTTCAACTTGTTCAATCGCGCGCCTAATGTCGTCAATATTTTTTATACCAACCATTATTTCTTTTAGGGCTGTGCCCGAAACCGCAATTGCACCAGCTTTTGATTCTGACGCGTACGAAATTTCACTGTATCTATCCCATGCTTTTTTCAAACTTATGCTTGATGCCATATAAAAATGAGGGATAAAATTGTGGTCAGTAAAATACTTTTTTAATTCTGCGAGGAGGTCGGCGTGTGGCGCGCGTACAGCAACATGAATATCCTTGCCGAGAACTTTGAATGGCGCAATGCCCCACTCAATAGCGTCTTTTTCGGCGACCGAGCGCAAGGCCTCGTTCTCAATAGGAATACCCGATAGGTTAATAGGAGGAATCCCGTACTTTGCTTCGGCGAGAATTTGTACTAAATCTTCTTCTTCTTGTATTTTAAAATCTTCAAGGTCTTTTTTCTGTTTTTCGTCATCAAATTGGATAGTCATATAAGGTTCATTATATCCCAGAGGGGGTACGGGGAGATACTTGACATTTACGCTGAAATATGATAGGATACAGCCAAATAAAGAATCTAATAAAGATGAAAAAGTTCATTGTAATATTGCTTTTGTCGCTTGGAGTGACTGGGCAAACTAACGCAAACAACGCAACTTGGGTTTCGTGGGTAAACAATTCTTCGCACAATGGCACCCCGGGTGAATTTGCAGAGATGCTAAACTACATCCATTTGCAAAATCCAGGGAGCGCAGTAACGCTTGAATTGACTACTGGAACCAGATGCCGGATAGCATGTCCGCAGTTATGGTTTAACAACATGCTTATGTGTTATCAGCGTATTGATCAATCGGTTAATGCTGACAACCTGGCTCTTACTGTTCAATCTGACCCACAGATTTATTGGGATGAGAACATTTCTGTTCTCACAAAGAATTACTATTGTGTAAACAATAGTGTATTATTTGCCAATAATTACAGTGGTGCAAAAACCAGAAGATTAACTGGTATGCACAATGGTTCACCGGTGTATCTGGCTTCATGTGGTAATCCACAGGAGGCAATTGCACCAGTTGCTCCCCCTCAACAATTTGTTCAACAGCAACAGCAACCAAGTCAGGTGTTTTATTACCCAAATGGCGGACAGCAGGAGGTGTATGTTGTAAAAACAAGTTCAGCTGATGTAAATATTAACAACAGTGGAAACACTAATGTTACATATCAGCAACCGAAAGATAATACCGGTTGGTATGTTTTAGCTGCTGCTGGTGGTTACTTATTAGGGAGTCTTGCTAATAACAATCACGGTTATCGCCCGTATTACCAGCAACCATTTTCGTATTATCCTCAGTATCAATGGCCAACCAGGACAATGCCGAATGCGATCGGAGCTTCTGGTCAGACATTTATTGATAATGGCGGAGGTACATTTTTTGATGGAACACTTTCGGGTTACTCAAGAACAATGCCATCGGGGCTTTAGTAAGATTTGTTTGTGTTGAGTTAGTGTAAGTGGATATGCGCACGCAATATGCGATATGCGCATATCCCTTACTTTTTTAAGCTTTTAACTTCGTTGAAAGTTTAAAATTGTAAGCAATTATTATAATTATTATGAAAAACAATATGAAAAAAATTATATCTTTCATGGTGCTTGGAGTCGTATTCCTTGCATCAGGGAATATTGCGCAGGCATCATGGAATACTTATCCATCTGATTGTCCTCTCGCATTAACAATTGGAAATCGCGACACTCGTGAGGGTGTTCAGAATGGCCCAAATGGCTGTTGGACAAAAACAAGTATTTCAGCTCGCCCAGGTGAGGTGATTAATGTGGCTGTCTATTATGACAACACAAACGCGAACAATGCAGGAAATACTGTTATTCGTCTTACCCAGTCTCCAAATGGTTCAATGACAACAACAAATTCAACCTACTCGTTTTCTGGAACACTTTCATCAAATGCTGGTAGTTTGAATCTTTCACAAGTAACAGCGAATCTTTCAAGTTCTCAGACTTTGACTTTTAGTCAGGCAGCATGGTATCGAGCTCCTTTCAGTTCTTCATCTCTAACACAGTCAGCAATCCCAGGTGGACAGACTGGATATGAAGCATTTAATGGTGGACTTTCTCTCGGTACAATTCCTCGTGGTGAATGGGGAACAGTTCTTTTCTCGTTCGTTGTTGGTACAAACGGTCAGAATAATAACAACTCATGCGACACAAACATTAATGCAAGTCGTACTTCAGTAAACACAGGTGAGTCTGTTGTGATTTCATGGGATTCATATAATTGTACATCAGCGTATGTTTCTGGTCCTGGTCTTTCAACATCATCACAAAATGGTAGTCAGACAGTGTATCCATCAGTTGGTTCAAATACTTACACAATCACTGCATACAACTCAAATGGCTCTACTCGCACAGATAGTGTGACAGTATATGTGAATCAAAACCAGCCACCAGTTTATGTAAATTGTGCGGTAACAACACTTGCAACAAATGTTGGTACAACATATGCAACACTAAACGGGCTCGTGAATGCTTACGGTGGAAACTCATACTTTGAATATGGCACGACTGTCGATATGACACTTCGCACACCATCTCGTTCTATGGGCGGAAACACAAATTTCAACGAAACTCTCACTGGTCTTTCTCCTTATACAATCTACTACTTCCGACTCGTTTCTGATTGTGGTGGATCAATTTCACGAGGAGTAACTCAGATTTTCCGAACAGTAGGTAATACTCAGACAGTTATTCAGGGTACAACAGTTGTTGGTACAGCTTCTCCAATTATGCTTAAAATCGAAAACCGCTACCAGTTTATTGGTCGAGGGGATGCGATTGAGTATGCTGTAACATATAAAAATATTGGTAAATCAACATTGATTCGTCCAATTCTTCAGGTCATTGTTCCAAAGGGTATTGTTCTAACAAACGCAACTCGTGGTTCATATGTTGAAGACACAAACACACTCACTGCTCCACTTGAAAACTTACTCCCAGGAACTGGCGGTGTGATATATGTTCAGGGTCGTGTTGACTCACTTCCAACTGATACTGCGCAGATTGTTACAACAGCAGTTCTTGTTTACACAAACCCAAATGGTGCTCAAGAAAACGCAATTGCCTATGTACTTAATAATCCGAAAGATGGAAACAATAGTCTTCTCGGTGCAGCCGCACTGTTCGGCGGACTTGGTTCACTAAGTCTCGTTGGATGGTTGCTACTTATCATTGCGATAATGGCACTTGTCCTCCTTGCTCGAAAGCTTTCACAAAAAGCTGGTCCCGCAAGAGAAGCACAAGCTCCAAACACACTTCCGTCACAGTATAATAATCACTTCTAAAAGAGGTGTGCACAAAAAATCCCCCGACAACAGTCGAGGGATTTTTTGTGCTAGGATACACAATATGAAACGAATAATTTCAAAAAAAGAAATACCAAACATTGCTCACGAGATTTTGGACGGTTTTGCAAAACGAAAACATGCCAGTGCTTGCGTTTGCGCGCTGTCAGGCGATCTTGGTGCGGGGAAGACAACGCTTACCCAAGAAATCGCCCGAACACTTGGCGTTGTAGAACATGTCAGTTCGCCAACATTCGTCATAATGAAACTCTATCCACTTACAGAAAATAAATACGGCTTCAAAAAACTTATTCATATTGATGCTTATCGCCTTAGTGGAAGTAAGGAATTATTTAATCTCGGTTGGGAGGGTATTGTTTCTAATCCTGACAACTTGATTTTGGTTGAGTGGCCAGAATATGTGCCAGAGTGTGTTCCAGATACTGCACATATGGTTCGTATTGTTCATAAAGACGAAGATACCCGCGAAATTTCTATTGATTGACCTGTATTCTGTGTGTGATAGGATATATCTAAATTCGATATTTAACATACATGAGACTCATTCGTATTCTTTTGTTTCCGCCTAAAATTTTGCGGATACCAGAACCGGTTTCTTTGATTCCAGTTTTCATTCTCGCGTTTTTAACGCTACTCATCCCTTATCTTATTTTTCATCACACAATATATACAACACAATATATATTCTTGGTGATTATTCTGCCTGTGGTGATTTTTCGTTTAATTAACGAAGATCATGACTCTGCTGTTGATTGGATAATGACAGGATTAATTTTTCTGATTTCTGCTCCAGTTCTGATTTGCATCGGATTTATTGCTCTCGTTACTATGTTTTTTGTTTCGCGAAAGACAGGGTATTTTGTTATGTGGGCAGTTTCCATTATTTCACTCTTTATGTTTGGTGTAAAAATTCGATATGAAGGGGAGAGGCCAAAAGATTCACCAATTATTGTTGTGATGAATCACAGTTCGTTTCTCGACTACTTTTTATTACCAGCTGTCATGGGATACAAAAAACCATGGACAATGGTTTATGGAGTAAATTTGCACAAGTATCCAATACTGCGATTCTTCCTCAAAAAGTACGGGCTCGGTGTTGATCGAAAGGACATGAACTCAAAGATTGGCACAAGCAAAGCAATGAAAGAGGTTTTGTTGGAAGGATTGTCACTAGCGGTTTTTCCAGAAGGAACCCGTATGAGGTCTCATCAGTTTACTGACACATTGTTACCATTTAAAAATGGATCATTTGTTTCAGCTGTTGATACACAAACACCAATTATTCCGGTGATTCTATCTTTCCCAATTTTGTATTCACGACCAGACTGCCCCTTACCACTTTCTCCGCGGGAAATTACCATCTCGTATTTACCTTCTTTTGATGGCGAAGGGAAAACACTCAATCATCTTAAAAATGAAGTGCACGGGTTCATGAAAAGGAAATTAGACAGCAAAAAACAGATTTTGTAGAACAAAAAAGCCCTTTGATATTCAAGGGGCTTTTTTAGAGGGTGGATGATATACTTGTAATATATGGCACCAAAAGAAGAGAAAAAACGACTTATTTTACTTGATACTCACGCGATTATTCATCGTGCATATCATGCCTTGCCAGAATTTATGAATTCAAAAGGTGAGCCAACTGGAGCAATTTACGGGCTCGCAACAATGTTGTTTAAAATAATTACAGAGTTATCTCCTGATTATATTATTGCTTGTTATGACTTACCTAAGAAAACATTTCGTCACGAAGCGTACGAGGCCTACAAGGCGGGTAGAGCAAAGACAGACGAAGCTCTTGTTGCACAATTAATTCGTTCGCGTGAATTTTTTACTGCGCTTTCAATTCCTATGTATGAGTGTGAAGGATTTGAGGCGGATGATTTGCTAGGGACAATTGCTACACACATTGTTAAACACAATGAACCAATTGATGTCATTATTGCCTCTGGCGATATGGACACACTACAACTTGTTGATGACGATAGGGTACGAGTTTATACCCTCAAAAAAGGAATTAATGACACAATTTTATATAATGAGAAAAAGGTTATAGAGAGATTTGGTTTCCCCCCTCTATCATTACCAGACTACAAAGGTCTTCGTGGGGATCCATCGGACAACATTATTGGTATTAAGGGAATTGGCGAAAAAACAGCAACAACACTTATTCAATCATTTGGAACGATTGAAAAGATGTATGAGGCGATTCAAAAAAGCCCCGAAAGTGTTCGTGGTCTTGGTATCACAGAGCGTATTTTAAATTTACTAATTGAAGGTAAAGACGAAGCGCTATTTTCAAAAACACTCGCAACAATCAGAAAAGATGCACCTATTCACTTTGTACCACCTGCTCGTCCTTGGTACGAAGAATTGCAAAAAGAAACAGTCGTGGAATTTTTCCATAAAATGGAGTTTAAAAGTTTGCAGTCACGGTTTTTAAATCTTTTGAACGGGACATCTTCTGTTGAAGAAAGGAATGATGATAATAATGATAAAGAGAACGAAGCGCTTTCCAAAGAAGAAGAGTTTATTCTTGAAAAATCCAAAATCGCGCTCTGGCTTCTTGATTCTGAAAAGACTGATCCGTCACGAGAAGATATTCGTGCCTATACAAAAACATCAGATATTAATGAATCACTTCGGATTCTTGAAGTAAAAATTGAAGAACAAAAACTATCGTTTGTTTATAACGAAATAGAGATTCCGCTTATTCCGATTATTCATGAAATGGAAAATATCGGTGTGGCGGTTGATACGAAATATCTCGCAAAACTTTCAAAAGATTATCATACTGAATTGTCTATTTTTGAAAAAGAAATTTGGAATTTGGCAGGCAAAGAATTCAATGTTAATTCCCCTAAACAACTAGGTGAGATTATTTTTGACGACCTCGGTCTTTCAGTAAAGGGCATGAAAAAATCCGCTGGTGGCGCGCGCTCTACGCGCGAGAGTGAACTTGAAAAATTGCGAGACCTTCATCCGATTATTCCGAAAATTCTTGAGTATCGTGAATTACAAAAACTACTCTCAACATATATTGATACGCTTCCAGAAAATGTGGGGACTGATGGCAGGCTTCATGCGCGATTTGTGCAGACAGGAACAACAACCGGCAGATTCTCCTCTAATAATCCAAACTTACAAAATATTCCGATTAAATCGGAGCGGGGGAAGAATATTCGGCGAGCATTCGTCGCCGAAAAAGGATTTATGCTCGCTTCGTTTGATTATTCCCAAATTGAACTTCGTGTCGCAGCGCTCTTGTCGCAGGATGATTATTTCATCAAAGCATTTCGTGAGGGTAAAGATATTCATTCTGTTGTGGCAATGAAAGTATTTGGTGTTAGTGAAAAAGAAGTGACTCACGACATGCGTCGTCGTGCGAAAGTAATTAATTTCGGTATTCTCTATGGCATGGGTGTTAATGCTCTCAGACAAAATCTTGGCAGTGACCGCAAGGAGGCGCAGGAGTTTTATGATAATTATTTTGCTCAATTTCCAACTATTGCTGATTATCTTGAAAGTATAAAAAATTTTGCTAAAAAAAATGGCTACACAGAAACACTCTTTGGTCGCAAGCGATATTTCCCGGGAATAAAATCCTCAATTCCATTTATGCGGGCAATGGCCGAGAGAATGGCGACCAATGCACCGATTCAAGGTACAGCAACTGCTGATATTATAAAAATAGGCATGAAGCGCGCCCACGACGAACTTGAAAAAGCTGGTATTTTGGAAGATGTTCGTCTTGTTCTCCAGGTTCACGACGAATTAGTTTATGAAATTAAAGAAAGTGCCCTTTCTAAAGCACAGGAAATTATTGCACAAGCAATGAAAAATGCTATCCCATCTATGTTTTTGGCAAATCTTGAGCCCGTGCCACTTCAGGTGTCATCTGATTCTGGCCGGAATTGGGGTGAAATGAAAGAATAGCCAAAGGTTATATTTGTGTTACGATACATCTATATGAACAATCTTGAACAGGTAAAAAAAGACAGTATAAATCTTGCTGGTGGGGCGGTGCATTTTGTGCTCTCTCATTCATATATAATGTTTCTCGTAGCAATTGTTGTTGGGATAATTCTTCAAATGTTTGTTCCGATTACTTTGTTTGGCAATGGAATTTCATCGTATGTTGGACTCGGGATGATTATTCTAGGGTCAATGCTAATTTATTGGGCACAATCATCATCACACCAAAGTGAGGCTAGAATGAGAAAAGAGGGAACCCCCCGAGTTTTTGATCATGGTCCATACAAGTACAGCCGAAACCCAACTCACATTGGTTTATCAGTTATGACAATTGGACTTGGAGTAGTACTTAATTCATTTTTTATTTTTATTTTACTTATCATTGCTTCGCTAATTTCAAAATTCATTTTCTTAAAAAAGGAAGAAGCAATTCTCGAAGAAAAATACGGTGAGCCATATCGAGAATACAAGCAAAAGGTTCACACATGGGTATGATCCCGCCTGAGACCCTGCCTTTGCCGGCAGGCGCGGTCACGGTTTACTAAATACGGGTACACATATAATTATTTACTTATTTTTATAGCACAGTAGAACGGTTCACTACATACGGACCGCGACCTGTCTCTAACAGGATGATATATATTCTTGCTGGTACTGACACAAAAAAGAAAAACAAAGAAGAGCAATCGCTTGTAGGCAATCGCGAGCGTATTGCGCTATCGCTATCACTTGTATCAAAACAGGCGCTTGAAGAATATGCGTCATCAAAAAGTTTGTTTGGCGAATCACCAGTTGTTGTGCTTGAAAATATATTTGCCGAGACCGACTTTTTTGCAAATGCGAAAGACCTAGAAATGCTCGCCGAATCAGAAACACTTTTTATTTTTAACGAAGATTCATTCCTCGTTTCTGCCGAAAAGAAATATCAAAAATATGCAAAAACAATTCGCTTTGATTCTGTAAAAGAAAAAAATGCACCCAAAATTGATCCATTTAAGGTTGCAAATCTTTTTGCCAAGAGAGACAAAATTGGTGCATGGACGGCACTTGTTGAATCACTAGAAGCCGGCACTCCACCAGAATCAATATCAGGAACTCTTTTTTGGAAAATTAAAACAATGATTCTCTCGGGTGCGCGTACATTCTCTCGTGAAGAGCTTGTTGGATTTTCATCTCTTCTAGTTGCTCTGTATCACGATGCACACAGTGGAAAACAAGATTTTGCTATTGGACTTGAAAAATTTGTTCTCTCAACTCTTGCGAAATAATTACGGACGAAGAATACGGAATAACGCTATTCCGGTTGCAACAGAAACATTGAGCGATTCTTTTTTTCCGTGCATTGGTATTTCAGCAATAATGTCGCACATATTTAAAATAGGCTTCGAAATACCTTCAACCTCTCTACCTATGATAAACACCATTTTATTTTGTGTTTTTATTTTTCGATAATCAATCGCGCGAGTGTCTTGTTCAAGTGCAATGATGGTAAATCCTTCTTTTTTGAGCGTGCGAAGAAATGGAGTGGTTGTCTTTTTGTATTCCCATGGAATTGTCTTTTCGGCACCAAGCGCACTTTTAGCAATATCTTTTTGAATACGATTAAATTTGTCTGTTGGACGGGGCGTGTATCCAGTAAGATATATTTTTGAAATACCCACAGCATCAGCAGTACGGAATATTGCCCCGACATTCACCGCACTGCGAATATCAGGGAGGACAAGAATTGATTCTGTTTTTTTATTCATGTTGTGCGCCCGGTAGGAATCGAACCTACGACCATCTCCTTAAAAGGGAGCTGCTCTACCGACTGAGCTACGAGGGCATTGGGGTTCTCAAAAAATACCATATTATATAAAGAAAATCAATTTATCCACACATTGGCTTTGCGGGAGGGGTTTATTGGGGTGTATACTATAAGTAAGTTAGTCGTAACCGTTTCAAATCTCACCCAGATAGAGGGGTAATAATAGGAAACAGGAATACACACCATTAGTTCATTATGTGTGTCATCGTCATTATTTAATGATACACCGTTCTTTCGTTTTTAAATAGGCAAAGGCCTAGGAGCAAGTTCTCGAATATCGAGAGTTCACTCCTGGGCCTTTTCTTTTTGCCAATTTATTAGTTTCCAATTAAATCAGTTGGTCCATATACTTGCCCTGGATTTTCTGTGTCTGTATATGGTTTTATAAATGGACGATCGGAACTACTGTTTTCCTGACCGCCAGTAAGAAGCCATAAGAAAAAAAGCACACCAAGAAAGATAAGAAGCAATTTACCTAATTCCATATTTTCTAAAAAATTTCCTCCTCCGTGTCCCATATAATTATTTTAAAATTATTTGAATAATAGTTGATGAACAGAGCAGAAATGCGCGCTCCGTCCATCAATGACTTTTCGTAGTATAACACCTTTGCACTGTGTCTCGCCACGGCGTGGGCCTCGCTTGCCACAAGGTTCTTTTGTTTTGCGATACGCATTATGATGTAGCTGGAATTGTCCCCGTTTTCCATTTATGTCTCTATAATCAGACATTGAGTCTCCACCAAAATCTATACCTTTTGCAAGAACATTTAGCACTCCCTCATAGAGTGCTTTTTGTTTGGCGAGGGGGATGTGAGCCATTTTAGATTCTGGGTGAATACAAGCGAGCCAGAGCGCTTCGTCAGAATAGATGTTGCCAATACCAGCAATATTTGTCTGATCCATAAGTGCCGTTTTGATCGCCTTATTTGGTTTTCGTAATAATCGCGCTCGGAAGATTTCAAAAGTGAAATTTTTGTCGAGTGGCTCAGGACCTAGACCTTCTAGGTGTGTCGTTTCGTGTGCAGTATCGGTATCGAGCAATGTCACCTTGCCGAATTTTCTTGAATCACAAAATGCGAGGTGTTTGCCATTCGAAAGTGTGAATACGACATGAATAAATCTATTGAATGGGTCGTGGAATGCTTCGCGTTCGTCAGGTGCTGGTGTCCACTTATTTTCTTTTTTATTAAATACATAGTTTCCGTAGAGTAGGTGACCGGTCATTTTCAAGTGAACGAGAATTGTTCTTGCCCGTCCAGATTTATCTGCTTTAGAGTAGAGATTAATCAAAATATTTTTTGCTCGGCGTTCAACATTTTTCACCTTTGCCCCAACAATTTCCTTTTTGAATTTTTTATAAAAAACCTCATCTTTGATTGTCTCGCGGAATTGTTTGATTGGATTTTTTCGTGCGAGGTCAGTCCAGACATCAGTAAAAGAAAGTCCAGGCAGGACTTTCTGTAAGCCGTTTACAGTTGTTGTAACTTCCGGTAGTTCAGGCATATTATTTCCCTCCTAAAATTTTGAGTGCTTCTTTGATGCGGGCATTTGTTCCTTCGACAGAAGGGGATATTTGTTTTAGTGCGTCACGAGCTTCGTTTTGTGAATAGCCGAGTGCTTTGAGTGCTTCGATAATATCACTTTCTTCTCGAAGCACACCAGGTGTGTGACTGCCACCAGTATGTGCTTTTAATTTATCACGAAGTTCTAGGACTATTTTGTCTGCTGTTTTTCTACCAATGCCAGAAACTTTATTTAGATAACTTGTATCACCAGTTGCAATGGCTTTCTTTAGGGTATCGAGTGAGGCGACGGTGAGTATTGAGAGGGCAGATTTTGGTCCAATACCAGAGACATCAAGGAGAAGTTCAAAGAATGACAATTCATCTATTGTAGGGAATCCATAGAGGTCGAGAGAATTTTCACGGACAGCTGTGTATGTCCAAAGTGCGACTGTGTCACCCATGCCGTATGCCCCCATGGTGTCAGTTGTGATAAATACTTTATATCCAACACCACTAACATCAATGACAAAAAACTTATCAGTCGTGTAAATAATAGTGCCTTCAATTCGTGAAATCATGTGTATAGTATACTCGTTTTTTGATAATTTTGAGAGCGTTTACTTTTGTGATTTTTTCTGGTATTATAACCCTGTTCGGTTCTGCCGTGTCTCGGCGTTTCTGAATTACAAAATCCTGTTTAAAAATGTAGATTTATAAAATTAAAAATTTTACCTTATGCCAATTACACAATCAGCAAAAAAGGCGCTTCGTGGCTCGCTTCGAAAGAAAGCAGTCAATGACCGCCGAAAGAAGATAATGAAGGATTCAATCAAGAAGATTGAAAAACTCGTCAAAGAAAAGAAAAAAGATGAAGCAAAGAAACTTCTCTCGTCTACATACAGTACAATCGACAAAGCAGCGAAGAAGGGTATTATAAAGAAAAACAATGCTTCTCGCAAAAAATCTCGTCTTTCAAAAATCACAAAGTAATCAAAACCCCGACCAATGTCGGGGTTTTGATTTGTGTTTATTGCGTGGCATAATCAATATATGAAACAAGGAGAACTGTTTTTCTTTTACGGCGAAGAATGCCCGCACTGTAAAAAAATGGAGGCGTATGTTGACCAACTTATTGGGGAAGGTTTTCTGATACAGAAAGTTGAATGTTGGCACAACAAGGCAAATGAAGAAATGTTTGTTGAAATGGATTGCGAGGATGAACCATGCGGTGGAGTGCCTTTTTTTGTAAACAAAAAGACCAAGAAAACAGTTTGTGGGGAAGTGTCATACGAAGAACTTAAAGCATGGGCAGGAGGTGAATAATGTGTTGCGAAATGGGTTTGCATAGTGTAGATTGTGTTGGTGTAATTGGTCCCGTCGTTCAATGGATAGGACGTAACTTTGCGGAAGTTATGATGCAGGTTCGATTCCTGCCGGGATCACCCCATAGGAATTAGAGGTCAGAAATGTCTCTTTTACTTTGAAAAGACTACATATTTCTGCGGTTCGAAATTTTTCTCCGTCAAAGGTGATACCTTTTGGAAAATCGAACCACTGTAACTGAATTTTTTCATTCGGTTCTGCTAAAGCCCATGTATTACCAGGGTTTTTTAGGAAGTCGGCAATAAAATCGAGCATGGCTTCAATCCCAACAAATTCCTGTGACGAACCTGTTATGGCCGCATTTGCTTTCAGCAGTTCTGATTCTATATACCCCAATTGTTCACGCAAAATACTATCGGTAATTACTCCGTCAAGGTTTTTCTGAATGAGTATTCTTTGTTTTTGCTTCAGGTTGCTGATATGTTGTTCAAGTTGCTTCGATTCCTTTTGCTCGGTTTCCTGTTCCCCGATGAGGTGTTTTTTAATAAGTTTGTAGAACTTGTCATAATGCTTGTCATTCAGACTAAACTTGTTTAAAAAACTTTTAAATTCATTCTCGAATGTTTCTTTTCTAAAGTTAGCAAATTTGATATGTAGGAAACGGTAATATGGATACATGGTGCTTCTGCCTTTAGCCCAACAACCCGTCAACTTGGTGCCTGTTGAATGACTAACAAATCGCCTTAATGGAAAGTCAGGGTGTTCGGTCAGATACTTGAAATTTCTACGGGTACGATGTTTGACTACTTGCTGTACCTGTTCGAATAATTCCTCAGAGATAATTGGTTCATACAATCCTTTGTGCCGTTCTCCAAACTTCACTATCCATCCGGCATAAACTTCATTTCTGAGCATCATATAGAAATATGATTTAACAATAGGCTTGCCGTTTCTGCTTTTTAATTCTTCTCGTATGGCCCATCTGTATATTTCTTCCACTGGAACGATATTTTGGGCGACTTGCTTAAACACTTTTCGGACAAGTGGAGCAGTATCATTAGGAGCAATAGTAGCCTTGCCGTTAATCCTGCGGATATTGTCATATCCCACCGGGGCCATCCATACATAGCGACCTTCGCGCATTGCATCTTTCATTCCTTCAGAACATCGTTCAGCTCGTACCTCGTTATCAAACTGTCCGATACTGGAAATCATATTTTCCATTAATCGGCCTGCCGGAGTATCTTCAATATGTTCAGTAGCAGATTCAACACCGACTCCATAGTTTTTTAAAATAATTTTCAAATGCCCATAGTCGTAATTCTGTCGTGAAAAACGGTCAATCTTATAAAAAATCACTGCACTGATGCGGTTTTTTGACAATGCACAATAA
Organism: uncultured Candidatus Saccharibacteria bacterium; assembly: GCA_964469225.1. GTDB lineage: Bacteria > Patescibacteriota > Minisyncoccia > Phycocordibacterales > UBA9973 > UBA8515. The sequence continues at coordinate 74,521 of CAYXYC010000001.1, forward strand.
TGAAGCAACCGTTGTAGTTCTGTACGGTTTTGAGTCTTGGCACTTTCTCCCTTTTCAAGAAAAATCTCAGCCACGTCATATCCATTTTTGAGAGCATATTCTTTACAAATACGTTCCTGCGAACTGAGACTATTCCCGTCATCAACTTGCTCCTTTGTCGATAGCCGGACACGATTTTTACATCCTGTCCGGTTTTTTATATACCCACAATTCATCCAACCACGTATTATTAACTGTAAAATCACATTCAAAGAGAGCACTACTAGAGCGCAACATTTCATTTACAGGACAATCTTAAATAATACGATATGGTAAAACACACAATAGATATACTACGGGACAAATAAAAAGAGGGGCCAACCCGTAGATTGAACCCCACCTTTGTAAAATTTTGCATTTACTTGAATCAAAGGAACTTGTAAATCCGATTCGTGTAAATTTTATCAAAGTAAAGCAATTCTTGCAAATTATCCAATAGGTGGGTTCAGATATGGCAGGGTTCCCTGCGGATGATCGTTCTTAGAGAGCGACCACCATCCCATATTGCAAAGCTTCTTTTCTCAGAGTGCTTTCCGGCACCCTGTGTGTCATCAGTATTTCTGATACTGGTGGCGTGCGATGTAACCTGTCAGTCGGTATTTCAGTTCAGATTTTTAACAAATTTTTAAATAGTAATTAAATGAAAAATAAAAATAAATTTTCAGATCAAATTAGTAAAGCTATCGGCACGATTAAGGAGTGCCTTAGGAAAATGACTGCCGAAGCTATTTACCTTGGTCAGCAACCGTTAGAAAATGCTGACCATACCATCTCCCTTGCTGATCGTGTAATGCCCATTACCCGTATGGCGGAAATGCTCATTGCCGACATTGCACTTCTTCTTAATCCAAAACACGATAAAGCAGAACACAAGGTACTGCATATCCAGGCAAAAATTATTGAGGATACACTGGACGAAAAAATCATTGAGGAAGAGAAACGTCTTAATTTGGAGGGGCGTGAAAAAAGTGATTTACTCAAACCCGGATTATTTTGCCTGTTATGGCTTGTATCAGCGGTAGCTTTGTATTGGGGTGAAGCACGCTTCCTAACCGATTCACTACAAGTTGTTGCAACGACTCGGGCAGATGCGCTAACCTATGCAGTTGGGATTTGCATGGCTCTTATAATCATCAGTCATGGAGTACCAATGTTTATCAATATTTATCTTTCGAAACCATGGATTAGAAGAATTAGCCGTGTTTTTTTATTCCTGTTTGTCGTTGGAATATTTTATGGTCTGGGGTATTGGAGAAGTAAATATTTACATGATATGGGAAAGTCAGCCCCACCACCATGGCAGTTTGCCATTTTTAATCTCGGATTTTTCATTGCCTTCTATACCGTAGCTGAACTGCTTCTTCTTCCGTACGCACCAGCCCTCTGGTCAGCTTGCAAGAAGTTTTGGATACGGTTACGAAAAGAATGGTTCGCAAGGCGAAAAGTAAAAGCAAAAAACAGTGTGGTTATAATACCTGAAAATTTAATCCAGAAATAGATTACAATGCCACAATTGCATCATAAATAGGATTTTTTAAAACCAAGGTTGCAAAGTTACAAAAAATCACTTTCTATCAATTAACCATTTTGTCCGATGAATTAATACTATCGTTTAAATAGTCATATTGATAGTTGAATAATATTCTTACTTTTTTACACATTTCACTGCTTTTCAGTATAATATGTGGATAAAATGTTTTAACTTTCAAGAAAATTTCAATGAATATTCAATTGATTAAATTATATAAAAAAACAGGGCAAGCTTGCAGGCTTAACCCTGTTTATAATTTAATCAGGACTGACCAAGAGTCCTGTATTCACAATACCAAATATACCATGATTCCTCAGTTGTGCAAACTTTCATTATGGGGATTTATCCACTCTTCTTGGTCAGTTTTGAATGTAGAAGTTATATACCTCGAAAATCATTCAAATGGCTTATGGAACATAGTAATATTTCATGGAACCTGACGGATCACTCTGTGGTGGAAAATCAGTTGCTTTTTTTGCAAAGTAACTCCGAAGAAAGCATGTTTGTAACCACTCTAAAGGAGATTTGGCCAGAGAAGGATATTGCGGATTTGTTACCGGAAAACAAAGTTCAACCTGAAGAGTTTTTTGCTCTTGTGGATGACTGTAAAGAAAAATGGGTTAGCTATAAAATCTTATGCGATACTCAGGAAGTGAATAATTTCTTAATTGGCTTAGTTGCACCTTTAAAATTATCCCCATTCGCAAACCTGTTAAAGTTAATCAAATCCAAAATTGACTTATCTGGCTTTACGAAACATCTTTCAAAGGTGGCGTCCGAACTCAATAGTGGTACTCCGGATCTTAGCAATAGATTAAGTGAAATTTTCCTTGTCGGAAAATCAATAAGTTTAGATGGCAAACTTCCATTTACTGTAACAGATACTCAAGCGGTGACCTTACTGGAATCTAATCCTGCCAATAAATTTACTGATTTACTTTTGTGCGTCATTATGGCATCAAAGAAATCAAAGGCATCCACATTCTGAATAACCTCATACTCTCTGCCAACTACTCCCAGTACCGTATCGGTAAGGGGAGGGAATTACACTTGGAGCTAGTAAAATTGTTTTTGGAATCTTTTAAGTTCACAATATAAAAAGCTGAACTTCGGTTCGGCTTTTTATATTGTGGAAACGCGCGAGTAAACTACTTTACTCGCGCGCAGGAATCGAAAAGCTTTTCCATGTTTGCGATAGCAAACGGAAAAGGTGTACTGTTCGTGTAACGAAAGATTGTCCTGCCGGGATCACAAAGCATGTATTTTAAAATAGTCCCCTGCGGGACTATTTTTGCTTTGTGATGACCGCAGTGGTGTTTTGCCAGTAGGCAAAACCACGAGGGGCGGGCTGCGAAAATTTCGAACGGCGGTGAGAAATTATTTGTAGCCACAAGTAAATATTTCGAGCAAGCAAACTGCTTTGCTTGCGTGCAGGAATCGAAAGACTGGTGTTGTTTTGATTACAAAACCACCAATCACGCGCCGTAGGCGAGATTACCCTGCCGAGGTTTAATTTACCTTATCTACCTCCTCCAACAACTCTGGGAATTCTTCTGTTCCCATATCTTCAAAACAGAAATGCCCCATTTTTTCAAATGATACAACGCGTGCATCTTTTATTTTTTCTGTAAGAATTTTCACGCTCTCTTGTACATCTGCCATATCATCGGTAGAACTGAAAATAGTAATACCTTTTGTTTTTGAAATAATATTTTCATCAATACCAAACTCAAACATTTTGCTTTGAAGTGAATGTGTTGGATCAATCCATGGCGCAACGAGAATTACTTTGCCGACATGAATATCATGTTCGCTCAAATACCTGACAATAAATCCAGCCCCACACGAATGCCCGATGAGAATTGTTTCTGTGTCGAGTGGGAAATATTCAAATACCTGTTTCCATGCATCGTAATCAGGTGCATACGGATGAGGCATCTCCGGTGTCTGTGCGAGAATATCCTTGACTATGAGTTGTCGTTGTATCCAGGGAAGCCAGTGGGAGTTTGATGCGGCGCCGTTTCGGGCATCACGGTGTTCATTTTCGCTATCCCACATTCCATGAATAATGATTGCTGTTTTCATACAAATTAGAATCCCAGTTTTTCCATGAAGACAACTGATGGTGATTCATCAAGTTCATCCATAACAGTCAAAACTTTACTGAGTGATTCTTTAACATCCTGTTCAATATCTTGGGAAAGGGGAATGGTAAATGTTGGGAGAAATTTTTGACCAGTACGAATGAGAAGTTTACTGCCAGTATCTGTTTTCTTTATTCGGAAGCCTTTCATTTTCTTCCACTCATGCTTTTCGTTGCCAATTGTGAATCCATCGGTTTCGATAGTGATTGTTATATCTCGTGGACGGCGAATATTGAAAAGAATGATTGATGCTCCACCAACAAGAATAAATACAGCAAACATATAATTACCAATAAAAATTGCCCCAACAGCAAATAGAAAGGCAACAATTCCTACACCCCAAAACCAATCAACGCTTCGCTCGATGTGATTGTATTCTGGAAAACTCCATGATGTTGTTTTGAGAATGATTTCGTCCATAAGGATAGTATATCACCATCATTATAACAAAACACCTCCGACGATAATCGTCGGAGGTGTTTTTGAGGAAGCTTATTTCTTGATAACTGCTTGGAGGTCTGTTCGAGCCTTTGCAACAGCATCTTTGAATGCTTGTTCAGCAGACTTGATTGCAGTCTCGCGAGCCTTTTTCAATTCTGCGAGAGCTGGATTCTTGTCGCTGTTCTTTCTTGATTCTTGTAATGCTTTGCGGGCAGTATTTACAGTCTTGTTAAATGTTGCCTGTGCATTCTTACTTGAAACACCAGCGGCACAATCTGCCTTTGCTTTGGCAACCGCAGAATCAACAGTTGTTTTGAATGTTGCTATACCAGCATCAACAGTACTTGCGTGGTTTGCCATAAGGGCTACAAGTCCATCACGGTAAACTTTGACGGCAGCATCAACTGCTGTTTGGCGAGCAGTAACTGCAGACTGGACTGCTGTTTTGTAAGTAGTGATAGCAGTTTTCTGTTCGTCAGTTTTTGCTTTTCCTGCCATTTTATCCCAATTCTCTGCTCGTTTGCCTTCTGATTTTGTGCGAGCTTCGGCGCGCTTTGCATCTATTTCACCTTCTTTCTTTGCAAGTTTTTCTGATTTTTCTGCAAGTTGTTTTGCTTGGCGAGCTTCAACAGCATTTACTTGGTCAGCAAATTTTGTTGATGCCTCACCGATACGAGCACAGAAATTTGCGTTTGCCTTCTTTAATCCTGTGTCCTTGTCTTCAACTTTTGTTGGAGCAAGTGGATCAACGACAGGTCTTCCTTCTTCTGCGAATGCGAGCACTGGAAGCATTGTGAAAAGTGTTAAAACTCCCGCAACGCCCTTTTTAAAATTAGAATATATCATCTTGTTGTGTGACCAATTCATCCATATTAGGAGAATTAAGGTCGGTTATTAATAATTCTTCATCCATAATACTTTCATCTTCAATGGTTTGGTTCTCAACTGCAAGATCCATAATGACTTCGTCATAAGGCTTGCGGCTTGATAGAGAGAACGCGCCGATGAAAATAAGAAGTAGAAAGGTTGGAACCAATATTATGTTTCTTGTTTTCCATGCCATAGTAATTTCTTGTATAGTCTGGTTAATAATGTTCGACGCCCTTCTAATAGTATAACGCACGAGAATCGGTTTTGTGACTGTGGACTGCGAAAGTCCTTGTAGTGTGTGCCAAAAACGCATCCGATCTGGCGTCTCGTCGGTTTTGAAACTTTTCTCTATGTATATTTCGAATTCGTTATCAGTCATTTGTTTTTTCATAAAGTGTTCGTAATTTTTTGATCGCCCGTGAATGCGTTTGCCTGATCGCATCTTCTTTTTTACGGGTGATATCAGCAATTTCTCTATAAGAAAGGTTGTTTGTATAGAGTAGTGTGAGAATTTCTTGTTGTTCTTCTGAAAGGTTTTTAATTAGCGTCTTAATATTTTGAATTGTTTCAGGGTCTTCTTCTACTGTCGCCTGTGATTCATATTCTATTTGATAAGTAACTACTTCATCAGAAATAATTTCCTGATGTGATTTTTTACGAAAAGTATCAATTATTATATTTCGCGCGCTGTGAAAGAAAAATGCTGTTGGTGATGTGTGTGATTCGTTCCATTCGGGCAATATTTTCCATACACGCATGAATACTGTTTGCGTAATATCCTCGGCATCTTGTTTGTTGCGTAGTCGGCTGTATATATAGCGGAATATCGGAGTATAGAGGTCGCGATATACTTCCTCAAATGCGTTCTCATCACCAGCCTTGGCTCGGAGGATTTTCTGGCGAATGTCTTCTTCTTGGTATGAGTAATTGCTGTTCATATATATAACGAATGATACAGCGTTTTGTGACAGAGGGCTATGCTCACTATTTTTGTGCTACGACTGCATTGTAAACCGCTGTTTTTACTTCTTCATCAAACATACTTGGAATAATACGGTCTTTGGTTGGGTTTTGTATTGTGTTTGCGAGAGCAACGGCAACAGCAATAAAAATATCATTGTGAAATTGCGGAATATTGTAATCAAGCATTGCCTTGAAAAGGTGAGGGAAGACAAGCGAATTATTTATTTGATTTGGAAAATCCGAACGACCTGTTGCGACAATAAATGCCCCAGCGGAGTGTGCTTCGTCGGGTAGGATTTCAGGTGTTGGATTGGCGAGCGCAAAAATAATTGGTTTTTCGTTCATTTTTTGAATCATGTCTTTTGTGAGAACTCCTGGTTTTGAAAGTCCAATAAAGACATCAGCTCCAATAAGTGCGCCAGAAAGAACACCCTCGTTTCTCTCTATTGTGCTTCCGTTTAGTAATTCTATTTTTTCTTTTGTTAAATCATTTCGGTTTTTGTGGATGATACCCTTGCTGTCACAGAAAATTGTTTTTGTTATTCCGTATGCGTGAAGAAGTCGTCCTGTCGCAACACCAGCTGCACCAACGCCAGATAGAACAATAACCACTTCTTCTTTTTTTGTTCCACGAAGACGAAGCGCATTGATGAGTGCTCCGAGGGCAACAGTTGCCGCGCCCCACTGATCATCGTGCATAACAGGAATTGAAAGTTCTGTGCGGAGGCGTTCTTCGATTTCGAAACAGCGTGGAGCAGAAATATCTTCGAGATTAATACCGCCGAAGACGGGCGCAATTTGTTTGACCGCTTTTATTATTTCTTCGGTATCTTGTGTGTCCAAGCAAATAGGAAAGGCATCCACTTCACCGAATTGTTTGAAAATCGCTGCCTTGCCTTCCATGACAGGAATTGCGGCGAGTGGCCCTAGATTTCCGAGTCCAAGGATTGCTGAACCATCTGAAACAACAGCAACCATATTTCGTTTGATAGTATAGTCGCGTGCAGTTTTTGGATTCTCGGCAATTACTTCACATACTCCAGCAACTCCGGGGGTGTATGCGAGTGAAAGTTCTGCGCGATTAGTGAGAGGGATAGTTGGATTAACAGAGAGTTTGCCGTGATGTGTTTTGTGAAGTTCTTTTGATTGTTCGTACAGTGGATTCATAGGTTCAAGCATAGCATGATTGGGTGGGGGGAGGAAAAGAGAGAAAAGTAAATAATTTTAGGTGCAAAATTTTATTTTGGCGGAGGCGGTGAGATTCGGTCACGAATCACTAAGTATTTTATTTCGTTCTACTCATAAAATACAAAGTGTTCGCGACCCCGGCTCGACGACACCGACTAATGTCGGCGTATACCGTCTGCGCCTTTCGAATCTCACAAGCATCCCTCAATGATAACAAAAAATAACTGGGCGAACCCAGTCATTTTTTGTCATTGCGGAGGCGGTGAGATTCGAACTCACGAGGAGCTTTCACCCCTGACAGTTTTCAAGACTGTTCCTTTCAACCACTCAGGCACGCCTCCAATTTTTATTTAATTTTTCTATCGAAAGCGTGCCTTCGTGTCCTCTCGGACCCTTCCTTAGAACTTGCTCGCTTCGCTCGCATCAGTTCTTTCTGATAGTAATCAGAACCATATAAAATGTAAAGCAGTTCACATTTTATAGGCACGCCTCCTTATTATTTTAGCCAACTTTTTATAATTTTGTTTTAAACGCTTGAAAGAAATCCTTCGGCGTTTTCTTGGCTATGTAGAAAATATAGAAGATATCCAAAAGGGCAAAAGTATTGAGTAGAACGAGAGCAATAAACCATCGCTTATGATGAAGTTTCGCTGCTGTCCAAAGTGAGTATGCTTTCCATGGGAGAACCCATACGAGCGATATAATCACAAGCCAAATATTACCAGTGGATAGTGCTTCCATGCGGGCATCATACCAGAAATACTTGTTGAGGGCAATTGATATACATAGTATTAAGTATTTGGTATAAAGTATATAGTATGAAATATTTAGGGATAGACTATGGAAGTAAACGGGTAGGTCTTGCCCTCTCGGATGAGAGCGGAATGCTTGCTTTTCCGTACAAGATTTTAAAAAATGACATGGCGCTTGTTGAAATGATTCATAATATCTGCGGAGAAGAGAATATTTCTGCTATTGTCCTTGGTGAGTCACATGATCTCTCAGGGGAACCAAACAAAATAATGGGAAGCATTGAAGAGTTTAAGAGAAATATTGAAACAGAACTTGATCTGCCTGTTTACTTCCAAAAAGAATTTATGACAAGTATTGAAGCTCGTGGCAGAGTCGGCAAAGAGAGAAACAATGCTCGACAAGTTCAGAAAGAAAAGCAGGGTGCAGTTGATGCATCAGCTGCCGCACTCATATTACAAAGATATTTGGATAAGAAGAATAATTAATAAATATTATGGAATACATAACCTACGACGAATTTAAGAAAATGGATATTCGAGTTGGTACTATTCGAGAAATTGAACCCGTACCTGAAACCGACAAATTACTTCGCTGTCAGATTGATTTCGGTGAAGTAGATGAAGAGGGAAAAAATAAACTTCGCCAAATTGTTTCAGGTATTAGAGAATATTACCCAGAATATGAAAAATTAATCGGTAAACAAGTGCTCTATATTGTGAATCTTGAACCGCGAACAATCAAAGGGTTTGAGAGTCATGGAATGCTCATGGCGGTTGATGGACAAGATGGTAATCCAGTATTTCTCGTTCCAGATCGTGAAGTACCGCCTGGAAGTAGTGTCCACTAGTGGTTTTCTGTTTTTAAATTTATAAACTTTATAACTTCAAAAAATAATTTATGCTTGACCCCGTTAATATTATTACAACCGCAGGGCTACTTGGTGTAGCGCTCGTTGTATTTACTGAGTCGGCATTTTTCTTCGGTTTCTTTTTGCCGGGGGACACGCTTCTCTTTGCTTCTGGTATTTTTGCATTGCAAGGATTTTTTCCGCTCTGGCTTATTATTCTCTGTATTGCATCTGCGTCAATTCTTGGAAATAGTGTTGGATATTGGACTGGCAAAAAAATAGGAAGAAAATTTTTTGAACGCGAGGCATCACTTTTCTTTAATAAAAAACGCATCTATGATGCTGAACATTTTTACGAGCGTCACGGCGCAATTACTATTGTTATCGCACGATTCATTCCGATTGTTCGAACATTCGCACCGATTATTGCTGGTGTGGGACAAATGAAAAAGATAACATTTGTTATTTTTAATATCATTGGAGGATTTCTCTGGGCAATTGTTGTTCCGTCGATTGGTTATTATTTCGGTTCACTCATTCCGAATCCTGATCGTTTTCTGTTGCCAATTGTGCTTCTTGTTGTTGGTATTTCAATTCTTCCTGTTTTATTTAATGCCTCTCGTCATTTAATTTTACGAAGAAGACATTCTCATCACGAGTAATATTTCTTTTATTTGAAATCAGGGAAGGGTATAATAAGGTATGCTTCCACTTCCGTATAGTCGCTCATTTCCAACACCAGCATTTCTTGCTCGGCATTCTTTCGCTCTTGATATTTCTGACCAGTCAATAAAATACGGCGAACTTGTAATGTCTCCTTATGGTCTTCATCTTGGTCGTTTCGGCAAAGAAAAAATTGCCCCTGGTGTCATTATGTCAGGAAAAATAGAAGAGGAAGAAGCATTGATTGAAATTCTTCGCAGTCTTCGCCTTCGTGAAAATATGCATTTTGTTCGTGTATCTTTACCAGAAGAACAAATGTATCTATTTACTCTTTCGTTGCCACAAGTCAAAGATGTAAATCTTCGCGACGCAATTATGCTTCAGCTCGAAGAGCATATCCCAATTCCAGCCATCGAAACAACATTTGATTACAAGGTCATCTCTGAAACAGAAACAACTATTTTTGTTTCTGTTGTGGCTATTGCGAATGCAGTTGTTGAAAGTTACCTTTCTGTATTTCATCGAGCGGGGCTTGTTCCGCTTTCTTTTGAACTTGAAGCTGAAGCAATTGCCCGTGCTGTTGTTCCTTTTGATGATCCGTCACCAGTAATGATTATTGACCTTGGCCAATCAAAAACAGGTGTTTTGATCGCTGAGCGTGGAAATGTTTTGTTTACAACAACACTTGATATCGGTGGAGCAACACTGACAAATATGATTGCTAAAAATTTCGGTATTTCATCTGATGAAGCTGAAAAAATGAAGCGGTCTTATGGAATAGACGAAGCGAATGAAAAGAATGATATTTTTCCTGTGATTGCAAACGGAATTTCAGTTCTTCATGATGAAATAAACAAGCATTATATTTATTGGCAGACGCACAGTGAAAATGGTGAACATAGAAATCCAATCAACAATATCTTGCTTTGTGGAGAAGGGTCGAATCTCTCTGGCATTGAAGAATACTTACAAGCAAGTATGATGATGAAAGTAACTCATGCTCATCCTTGGGTTAATATTTCACATATGGATATTACAGTTCCAGATATTTCTTTTGAGGAGTCGCTTGGGTATGTAACAGTGCTTGGTTTATCTCTTGGTGATTATCACTATGATTAATGTATTACCACAATCTGAAAAGGATAGCCTAACCCGAGATTATTGGATGCGTTTTGGGAGCGTTGTGTTTTTTCTTGCAACATTGAGTGCAGTCTTTTCGATTATTCTTCTTGTTCCTTCATATTTCTTCTCTGTTTCAAAATTATCACTTGCAGGAGAGCGTCTTTTTGTGTGGAACGAATCTCATAAAATGATAAATGCTGATACAACCCATAGCGTTATTGATGATACAAATCAGAAACTTGGATTATTGAACACAGCGTCGGTTCGTCAGATTACAAAGGAGGCGCTCGTTCCAATTCTCTCACTTCGACCATCGGGTGTGACATTTTCTCAAATCCTCTATGGTAATCAGGGGGAAGGGTTAAAAAAGATAGAGATTCATGGTAGTGCTTCCGATAGAACGACTCTCCGTACTTTCCAAAGCTCGCTTGATAAAAGTGGAAGATTTTCTTCGGTAGATATTCCGCTCTCAAGTTTTTTAGGAAAGAAAGATATTCAATTTACTGCATCCCTTACTCTTAAATAATATGAAAAATAATCGCACAACATTACTTTTTTGGATTTCACTTGCATTTTTTCTTGTGGCGCTCGGCGGGGTAATCTTTTTCATTCGATTTATTGCAGAAAAAAACGGCGAAACAGCACGCCTTATTGAGACGCTTGAAACAAATATGAAAAATTTTGAAAACCGCACTGAGCTTGAAAAAAAGATTGCGGAAGCAGAAACAATTCATTCGAGAATTTCTGGGTATTTTGTTGATGCTGATCGGATTGATATGTTTGTAGATCAGGTTGAATCACTTGGAATACAAACAGGCACGACTGTTGTGATTAAAAGTGCTGACGGTATTCCTGATAAACCGAATATTCTCGCGCTCAAAATTTCTTTTACTGGAACCTTTTCATCTGCTATGAACATGCTCTCGCTTTTTGAGTCATTGCCGTATGATATTTCAATCTCAAATATTTATATGAATAAAGACACAAGCCTCAATGCAGATACAAAATCACAGTGGCAGTTTGATATCGTTTGTACAATCAAAACAACATAAAATATGAATTCATTTTTTACACATTTTAAACAAGCAAAAAAATCTTCTCATGTAATGCACGAGCTAAATCCTCATCGGCAGTGGATAATATTGGTGCGGGCTTCAATTTTTGTTGGTTTTGGACTTGTTGCGATGAGTATTTATTTTCTTTTTCAAATTCGTAACGACCAAGTATTTCAATTTTCGCGTTCTCGTACAGTGAAAACACAAGCAGTAAATGAAAAAGCATTAAAAAAGACAACTGATTTATTTGAAGAAAAAGCGCGTATCCATGAAGACCTTATAAAAAACGCACCAGTGTACCGTGATCCGAGTATATAGGGCCCAGCAGAAAGGGTTGAATTATATTAAAAATATGATATTATTCGGCTGTGCTTTTACGCGCGATTAGCTCAGTTGGTAGAGCAACCCGTTTACACCGGGAAGGTCGGGGGTTCAAGTCCCTCATCGCGCACCAAACTAACACCGAAGGTGTTGAGGAGGGGCTTGAAAGCCGGACTCCGACGCAGGTCGGAGGAGGCGGGGTAGCAGAATTTTTCAGCAGAAAAATATCTGTGACCAAGTCCCTCATCGCGCACATTATTGTGATACGATAGAACTATACATGTCCCCGTAGTTAAATGGATATAACTGCGGACTTCTAAGCCGCTATTCGAGGTTCGATTCCTCGCGGGGACACATGAAAATAAAAATCATTTACGAAGACGAAAATATTATCGCTGTTGATAAACCAGCGGGGATTTCAGTGCATGGTGATGGTAAAACAAACGAGGAAACAATTGCCAGCTTTTTACTTGCACATTATCCAGAAATTAGTGATGTTGGAGAACCTATGAAAATTGAATACAAGGGGGAGCAGATTACTATTCCTCGCCCTGGTATTGTTCATCGTCTAGACAAAGAAACATCAGGTGTATTGTTGATTGCAAAGAATCAGGAAACATTTCTTAATCTCAAACAACAATTTCAAAATCATACAATCGAGAAGGTGTATCGCGCGTTCGTTTATGGCTGGGTGCCGGAACCAAATGCATCTCTTGTGACAGGGAAGCGGGGAATTATTTCTGCGCCAATTGGACGAAGTTCGAGTGATATTCGCGCGTGGACAGCCGGTCGTGGTGCTCGCGAGCCGATTCGCGATGCAGTAACAGAATACACTGTGCTCAAAAGATTTAGTGATAACGATGAAGAGAAGCCAACTGTAGAACATAGATTCTCATATATTGAGGCATATCCGAAAACAGGGCGGACACATCAGATTCGCGTGCATATGCGCTATATCAATTTTCCTGTGGTGTCTGACCCTATTTATCGCGGAAGCAAAGAGCGAGCGCTCGGCATGAATCGCCTCGCGCTTCACGCTTACCAGGTGACATTTACACTTCCAAATGGCGAACGAAAAACAATTCAGTCACCCCTTCCGGTTGATTTTGAGGGGGTTATTAAAACATATATGGCGTAAGCCAATTCTTGCGGAAAATATATTTCTGTGATAGAGTATACGCCATGGAAAAAACGAAAGAACAATTCACTCCGGTAGATGTAGCAAGTCGAAAAAAGCTTGATTTTAAAGCGGGCGACACTGTTCGTGTATGGGGTAAGATTCAAGAAAAAGGTAAGACTCGCCTCCAAGCATTTGAAGGGCTTGTTCTTTCACGAAAGCACGGCACAGAAAGCGGGGCGACATTTACTGTAAGAAAAGTTGCATCAAATGTTGGTGTAGAACGCATCTTTCCTCTCTATTCTCCAAACATCGACAAGATTGAAGTATTGAAGAAATCAAAGACTCGCAGAAGTAAACTCTATTACATTCGAACAAAGGCAGTTAAAGAAGTGAAGAAGCGATTGAAGAGTATTACTCTTTCAAAAGAAGAATCAGAAGAAGCATCAACTAACGAAGAATAAAAATAATGCTGAAAACATAAAACCCGCGTAAGCGGGTTTTATGTTGAAAAAAGTCCATAAATGGTGTATATATAGAAAGCAATGCGCGGGTGTTGAAACTGGTAGACAAGCATCCTTGAGGTGGATGTGCCCTTACGGGTGTGGAGGTTCAAGTCCTCTCCCGCGCACAAAACATAAAACCCGCACTAAGTGCGGGTTTTATGTTTTGTGCAGGCTCGGACCTAAAGTATTTTGTATATGCAAAATGTTCTATTCGCGCAGAAAAACACTTTCCATGGAAAGAATAAAATTATATTAATTTTAAGATGAAATGATATACTATATCTTATGATTACGGATCAGCTCGTTTCTTATATTGAAAGTCAATTAAAGAAAAATCTTCCAAAAGAAATTATCACTTCTCGTCTCTTGCAAGCTGGTTGGCACCCGCTCGATATTGAGGAGGGGTTTTTGGCTATTGCTTCATCTGGTGTTCCGTCACCCGTTCCGTCACCCGTGATATCAACTACTACAACTGAATCAAAAAATGAAGTAAAGGTTGATCCGTATCGTGAATTACCTAATGGGAATTCTCCCCAGACAAATACCTCGCCTAAAGTGTGGATACCTCGCAGTGTTGCGCCAACTGAAGAAATTACCGTGCAACCAACCCAAGTAAAACCTGCCTCTCCATCACCAATTGTTGCTGAAACAGATCGAACCCAAAAATTCCAATCAAAAGTATATGTGTATGTTATTCCAACGAAAGACGACAAGGCGCAAACTGCCGCTCAGGTGATAAAAGATGATTTATTCCCAGCGCTTTCACCTAAAGAAATTGTATCTCCTTTACCTGAGCAATTACCAAAACATGATGGCCAGAGTGTTTCAGGGGTTGCGCCAACTAATCAAGAACAAAAACCTATCCCAGTCACACAACAAAATGTACATCAATATGTTTCTCCCACACAAATAAATAATATTTTACCAGTTGATGCACAGATTTCTTCTTCATCATCACCACGACGATTTGGTAAAATTGCAAGCGTAGTATTACTAATACTTGTTCTTTTTGGTTTGGTTTTTAGTATTAAATCTGGGTATATAAAAATCCCTTCTTTTTCATTTGTGAAAAAAGACCCGAAGGCTGTTATTTTATCTCTTGGTTCATCACTTAAAAAATATGATGCATACTCTGCTGATACAAAAATTGTTATTTCTTCACCTCTTCTAACCGACATCACAACAGGTATTTTAAGTGGGGAAGCGGTGTCTTCAACTGAGCGAGATTTCATTTCTTTTTCGATAAAAAGCACGATTGATAATCGTCAATCATTACTTGCAAGTCATGCGGTTACAATTCAGAGTTCGCTTCTTACTCAAGCACTTCTCGTTTCAGTTGTTCGTATGTCTGATATAACAACAATCCGCATTCCTGATTTGGAAAGTATTTTTCAGTCATCAGCTCCACCTGCATCTCTTGTTTCAATTAATGACAATGATTTACCCCGTGTTATTGATGAATTGCCTTTCTCAATGAAAATCTTTATTAAAAATAGTGATACCGCACACCTTTTTTCAAAGGGTATTTCTCCATACATAAAAACAGAATCACGAAATACGCTCAAAGAGCTTGTATCATCATTGAGCATCAACCAAAAATCTGACGAAGTGATTCATGATGTAAAAACACATCATTACAATATTAATGTTGACCGTCCAACAGTAAAACGATTCCTCTCTGAACTTATTAGAATATCTGGATTTTCATTTGATGAAAACAATAAATCGCGTGTTGATGAAGCGATAGGTTCGCTCGGCGTAGATTCGTTTGAAGTATGGATTGGTGATGGTGACAATATTCTTCATCAGTACAAGTTGTCGCTTTCGTTGCCTCTCTCAAAAGTAATTGGTTTTGATGATAATGGTATTGCGGGAAATGAAGTCCATATTGATATAACTGGTTCGTTCTATGATTTTGATATTCCTCATGTTATTGAACTCCCGCAAAATGCAACTAACTTTTCGCAATTTGTAAATACAATTAGAGATTTCAAAATTAAAAATACACTCTCATCTTTTACTTCACAGGCAAAGGGATTGCAGAAAATCGAAGGTCGCTATGGTCGTGTTCCTAATGGAACGGGGAGTTGTCTTTCTCCTGTTTCTGGATCACTTTTCTCTCCGACTGGGCATGCTGATAAGGCCCACGCGCAAGTTGCTTTAATTGCAGGCGCAATGAACACGCTTCTTTCATCAACAACACATGCACCTGTTTGTTATTCAACAGCATCTGCGTGGCTCGTTGCGGCACCGCTTTCAAGCGATTCATCTCTAATCTTTTGTGCTGACAGTACTGGCGCGAACAAGACTCTCTCTTTAATGCCTCGTGGTACAACTTGCAAATAATATGACTACCGAACTTTTCTTTACTTTATGTGTTAGTGCACTAGGTCTTTATGGGTTTTTGCTCGCATCTCATATTCATTCAAAAAAAGCGCAAAAGACAAAATTAGTATGTCCAATGCGTTCGAATTGTGATACTGTTATACATTCTGATTACTCGACTCTTTTTGGCATTTCAGTTGAAGTACTGGGAATGATTTATTATGCGTTTATTGGTGGAGTATACGGTCTTATTTTTGTTTTTGGTTATTCTTCGCCTTTAATATTTCTCGTATTGTTATGGTGCTCACTTGGAGCGGTTGTTTTTTCTATCTATCTCGTACTCATCCAAGCACTCGTGCTCAGGCAGTGGTGCTCATGGTGCTTGATGTCTGCGAGCATCACGATACTTATTTTTCTGGTGTCATATTGGCATTTGGGCCTCATCTAGATTTCTGAGTGGTTTTCTGGTATAAAAGGTTAGATTCCGTTATAACTAATGGAATAAAGTTTAATATGGTGCCTATAGTGTAATGGTTAGCACTAGAGTTTGTGGAACTCTCAGTTCGGGTTCAAATCCCGGTAGGCACCCAATTTAGTATCTATTATAACTTTGCTTTTTTCTTTACTACTAAAGACTTTTTGTTGTTTTTGGTTCTTGTAAGTGATGATGTTTAGTCGCATCAATTCCTGAAATAGTGGGTGGTATCGCTCTTTTATTATAACGCCATCTACTACATCAAAACCATCAAAGAAAAAATCTATAAAGCGTTTCTGTAAGCCTTCTGATGCGTTCATGTATGTACCATAAATATCTTTAGTGAAATTCAAGACTTCACTAGCTCTTTCAATGTCAACGTCCTTAGCTTTCTTTAATTTACCAAGCCTTTCATGAATTTTATTAATCTCAGAATTTATTTCTTTAGTAATACGGCTGTAGCTCCCTTTTGGGAGTGTCTGGTCTAGTAATCGTTCTTCTGCAACTCTAAATTTAGCTTCCCAAGCATTCTTTTGGTTGATTAGCCTTCTTTGGTTTATATCGTACTCTTTTCTACGCCCCAAAAATGTTGCTCTGACTTTCTCAATAATTGAGTTAACAAATCCAGATTCGAACTGTAAATCTTTGAATTTATCGGCCACTTGATTTTCGAGTTTCGACTTTTCTATATATTTACCACAACCACTTTTATTTGAGCAATGATAATATGCCTTTTCTTTTTTTAGATGCCATTCTGCAGTGAATCTGCATTTGTGAACAGGACAGAAGATGTATCCATTTAAAAGCCAAAAGAATTTTCTTCGACGACAACGATTTCCACCTTTTTCGAACATGACTTTTTGGACTTTATTAAAGGTCGCTTCATCAATTAGTGGCTCATGTTTTCCTTCTTTGTTGTGGATGTTTCCCCAATGTATTTCTCCTAAGTAGATTCTATTTTTTAACATTACATAGAATATACTTGATGCAAGTTTTTTACCACTATTTGTTACTAAACCTTTTTCGTACATTAAATCATTGAGTTCATATCCATTGTATCGCCCTGTAGCGTATAATTTAAATGTATCAGTTACGAAATGTCCTGTTGTTGGATTGGGTAATATGATTCTTTGTGCTGTCTTCTCGCATTTTTTATTAGGGTTAGGTGCATTTATATATCCTACCGGAGCATGAGAAGGAAAGTATCCTGCTTTGGCTTTTGCATCCGTGGCTTGTTTTGTTCTTTCTCTTGTATTGTCGCTATGGTACTGATTGATAGCAGTAAACATATTGTCAGCCATAATTGAGCTGGCATCTTCTGCAGAAGATTGACCATTCAAGTATGTCAAAGCAATATTATTTTTTCTAAAAACATCTCTTAAGAAAGCATGGTCTGCTGCATTGCGATCCATTCTATCTGAGTGAGTGAAATATATAGCAGAAATTTCTTTTTCCTGACATAGTTGTATCACTTTTCTTATTCCAGGTCGTTTGATAATACTAGTGCCCGTTTTACCTTCATCCCTAATGATAATTATTTGCTTATATCTATCTTTTAAAGCCGCTTTTCTACACTGATCTTCTTGATAATCTAAAGATAGTCCATTTTCTGCTTGATCATCTGTGCTGACTCTGCAATATCCCACCGCGACATTTTTATTTTTTGTTGTTTTATTAATCATTTACTTACTTATTTTTTGGTTAATAATATGACCTAAAATAATTATGTCTTGTTTATTAGAATAAAGGAGCAGTAGGGTGTTAGTTTCTTATACAGGGTTCAATTCCGAGTAGGGGATAGATAATACGCTAGTTTTATGTGTTTTTGCTCCACATGGAGTGATTTTGGACTCCAAGGCAAGCTTCTCTGCTGTTGCTTCATCAATTAAATTTATAAAAATCTGTGCTAGAAGATCCGAAGCTTCCTCAACTGATTTTTTGGAATTTTCTTCTAGGTTTCTCATAAGTAGTTTTTACGTCTTAAAACTCGTCTACATTTATTTCTCCATCCCATTCTTCAACCTCAATAGGTGCTTCTACTATTTCTTCCCACTTATTGAAGCCTTTTATTAGAGCTTGAATCTCATATTCTTTAGCAATCTCATTTTGGAGTAATTCCTCCCAATTAATTCCTTCTAAAAATTCCTCCACTTCTTTTTCTATGTTTTTCATATAACTATTCTAACCACATCCGAAAATGCTGGATGGGGGATAACTAGCAAAAATGATTGAAATTCGAGAAACAAAAGAAATATTGTAAGTTGTCAATAGATTAAATGGATTGAAAATGAGCTAACGTTAACAACTGTGTCAATTCTTGTTATTATGTAAATGTAAAACTTAATAGAAGACCTAACCCCTAATTTAGGATATGGTCGCAAAACCGGCTAAGGAGCAAAGAACCCATCGTATGGGGGCTACCTTAGCCGGTCGTATGTCGAAAGATATATGGATAGCGAAAGCTGTCACCCCTGCGGTGGGCTTTTTGCTGTCTAATTTATTAAGAAAATTATGATTTCATTTGTATTGGTTTTGTGGGTAGTTGTAGTTGGTTTGGCATCCTTAATCTTTGGAAAAGAAGTTGCCTTAGCCGTAGTAGTAGTTGGGGTCATTGTGACTACTATTGTTGTGCTAAAACATATAAAGAAAGATACGAATTTAGATAAATAGTTATACTATTTTCTATATTGCAGACAAATTCAAAATGTCCTTATTTTTCAAGGAGTGTATTCTTCTCCTATAATGCCGGAAAATCATTCGCAGATTTATACAAATGTGTTGTAATAACTCTTTTTACCAAGCCCCCTAGAACTAATTACTAAAATCTTAGGGCTTCTTGTTGTAAAAATGATACAATATAAAAATGATCCGATATTCATATATTGTAGATAAAAAAACTATATTTGATATAGCTGATCTTTTCATATTTTTAGGTGGGAAGGGAAACAAAAAAAAATATGTAACGAATCTTAAACTACAAAAGTTACTCTATTTTGCTCAAGCTACATATTTAGCTAAATTTGGGAGAGCTTTGTTCTCTGATGATATTGTTGCTTGGCAGTATGGTCCTGTAGTAGAAGCAGTTTATAATAAGTATAAAAAGTATGATAATCAACCCATTCCAATACCAAGTGAATTCGCTGAGCAAACCATTCCAGAAGACATTAATCTTTTCGTCAGGAGTATATGGAAGAGTTATGGTAATTACTCAGCCAATGAATTAATTGCTCTTAGTCATAAACATTCACCGTGGATTGTTGCTTATAATTCCGGTAAAGGTACAATTCTAAGCTTAGAAAGCATAAAAGATTTTTACAATAAAAAGATTCTTCCTACTAAGGAAAAATATACAGTTGTAGATTTATTTGCAGGTGTTGGGGGTTTTTACTCCGGTCTTATCCAAACAAATCGTTTCGATTTAAAACTATCAACTGATTTTGATAAATATTGTGAAGAATTTCATAAAGTAAATCATCCTGATTTACCGTTTTTAAAAATGGATATCAAAAAACTTGATGAGAATGAATTGAAAAGAATAGGCATCAAAGAAGTCGATGTATTGATTGGGGGTCCTCCTTGTCAGGGATTTTCAACTATTGGCAACAGGGCTTCTCCAGATGAGAAAAAGAGAATGAAATTTGATCCTCGGAATAACCTTATTGGACATTATATTAGAGTGTTGAAGATATTAAAACCTAAGTATTTTGTTATGGAGAATGTGAAAGGATTGCTTACGTACAGAAAGGGTGAATTTTTTAAAGAGATTTTGAAAGAGTTTGAAGGGTTGAATTATAATATCAATTTTAAGATTCTTAATGCTGCTGATTTTGGTGTTCCACAAATAAGAAAAAGAGTCTTCGTTTACGGTAATCGAGTAGGATATAAAAATGATGAAGGACCGGTGCCTAGTCATGATGAAAAGGGGATAAATGGTAAAAAGTATACAACTGTCTTAGAAGCAATTGGAGATTTAGCTGGCAAAGAAAATAAAGTTTTTAATCATGTGCCGTTAAAACATAAAAGTACTAACATTCGAAGATATAAATTTATTCCTGAAGGTGGTAGAATGCCAGAACATAAATTACCTCCTGAGCTTTACAGAAAGAATTTCGGTAATACTTTTAAAAGATTACATAGATTTGAACCATCCCTAACTATGGTGCCAGGTCATAACGCTTTTCCTATACACCCCTGGCTCCACAGGAGTTTAACTGTTAGAGAAGCGGCTCGCATTATGACCTATAAAGATAATGTTAAATTTGTTGGACCAAGACATATGCAGTGCATACAAGTTGGTAATTCTGTCCCTCCTTTGATGGGAAAAGCGTGGGCAGATCACATTACTAATGTTTTAGATAATTACCTTTAAAAAAGTGAAAACAAAAGGTAAGCTCACATTCGTAGATCTATTTTCTGGGGCAGGAGGTCTCTTGGAAGGATTTCTTCAGGCTGGCTATACTCCTTTATTTTCTGTTGAAAATTGGAAGCCCGCTATTGAAACTCATAAATATAATTTCCCAAAAGTCCCAATAATCGATAGAGACATAAGAGAAATAGAAAAAAAAGATATCCAAAAAATATTGGGTGGTAACAGCGTTGATGTATTAGTAGGGGGTCCTCCTTGTCAGGGATTTTCAACTATTGGCAACAGGGATCCTAAGGACCAAAGAAATAATCTCATTCTTGAGTTTGTTAGATTTGTTAGTATCATAAAACCAAAAGTATTTTTAATGGAAAATGTTCAAGGATTGGTTTCTGCAAAAGATGGTTATTATAGAGATGTTTTAATAAAAAAATTTAAATCTCTTGGTTATAATAACGTTATTTATAAAGTTATTAATGCAGCCGATTTCGGGGTTCCTCAAATGAGAAAAAGAGTTTTTTTTATTGGCACATTAGACAAAAAGGTCCACTTAGATTTTCCTGACATATTAAAATTAAAAGATGCTTATACAACAGTCGGCGAAGCCATTTCTGATTTAGTTGGAAAAGAAAATATTATTGCTAATCATATACCAATGAAACACAATCCTATTGTTGAAAAAAGAATATCTTTCATTCCAGAAGGGGGCGGGTTACCCACAAAAGATATACCAGCCGAATTATTAAGAGGTTCCCGAAGTGATTATAAAAATAATGATTTGAAGAATTTCAGTCATGTTTACAGAAGGTTGCACCGAAAACGTCCAGCTACAACAATGGTTCCAGGTCATAATGCTTTTCCACTTCATCCTACCGAAAACCGAGCTTTAACGGTCAGAGAAGCTGCTCGTATACAAACCTTTCCAGATATAATAGAATTTAAGGGTACTCGTCAGGAGCAGTGTATATTGGTTGGCAATGCTGTACCTGTATACTTAGCAAAAGTATTCGCAAAGCATATTAAAAAGATAATTAAATAAAAAATAAATGAGTCTAATACATGACGAGTTAACAGTTAAAGCCTCTGCTGCAATTATTGGAAAAATAAGAGTCCAAGATAATGACTGGAAGCAGATTTTTTCTAACTCAATTTCACGAATGGGAGACTTTGGTTGGCCACGTCCTGATTATGTTTGTTTCGATAATGAATTACAACAATCATTCGCTTTTGAATTCAAACCTCCTAAACAAACAAAAAGAGAATATCTAACTGGGTTAGGACAAAGCATTGCCTATCTACAGAAACATCATTACGCTGCACTGATTGTTCCAAGAAAAGCTGAAAGTTTTCTTATTTCGGAATATATAAAGACTGTTCTTGAGTTAGATCATTTAAAGGGCCTACCGCTGGCTTTAATAGATTATGATGAAGATATTATTGGCTCAGAACCAAACCGTTCTATTAGATTATTAAAGCCGATTTCTGAAAAAAGAGAGGTTGTTTTGCAGAAAGCATCTTTAAATGAAACTTATTGGTGTTGGTGGAGAGATGGAAGTCATTATGAAGTCCTACAGCTGTTACAATTGAGTGATAAGTACAATGATCAAGTAGGGGATATTTATTCAGAATATATTTGGCCTGAGTTTTGGAAATTAATGGTTGAAGGAAAAACAAAACAATGGGATGGGAGCCCCAGAACGATTTCAGGTGATTCTGATACACCAAACACTAGTTATAAACAAAATTATAAAATTCCTCTTTTCCAGTTAGGGTTATGGGAGCAGGGTGAGGGTCGGTTAACAATTGAAGGCTATAAAGCAATGAGTTTCGGAAAATTATTTGGACCGGATAGTAGTCAATTTAAAGATTATTTGACGCAACTAATTCTATTAAATGGTAAACACCTACAACTTATTCAAGATGTAATCGAATTTCAAAAAACTGCAAGTCCTGAGGAAAAATCTTCTAGTGCTAATTTTAAAAAAGGTATTGAAAACTTTCTTGAATCAAAAGGATCAATAGGGGCAAGAAAACCAGGAAGAACTACTACTGATGCAAAAGGCAGTTATTTAAGAGATGAACCCAAATTATGGAATAAGTTTGATCTCCTAGAAAGAGATAATAATGGTAATTACTTTTTTGAGGGGGAGGGTTATAAGTTTGATTGGGTGAGAATTACTGAAATAATCACAAAGGATTTTAGTATTTAAATTATTATGAAAAATAATCGTAATAGTGTATTAACAGGGGTGACGGGTGAATATTATGTAGCGGCAGAACTTTCTCGTATGGGGTATATTGCTTCTATTACTCTTAGAAACACTAGAGGGGTAGATATACTCTGTTCGAATTCTGATGCAACAAAGACTATAAGTATCCAAGTAAAAACTGGGTCAGAAGTTAATAATACTTGGATTTTAAACGAGAAAGCAGAAAAGTACCATTCGCCAAAACACTTTTATATCTTCGTGAGTTTAAACAAAGACCTACCTCCAGCATATTCTATAGTGCCAAGTAAGGTTGTTGCTAATTTTACATCTAGAATACATAAAGAATATCTAGGTCGTCTTAGTAAGACTGGTAAGGCACATAAAGATACTCCTATGAGAAAGTTTATTGATTTAGAAAAAAAGTATTTAAATGATTGGGAAATTTTGGGTTTGGACTAACTTTTAAGTTATTTATGATAATTCAGCCTTAATATTAAGCAATTTCATGTATAATGATTCCATGTATTCCGTATCTTCCATTATCTGTATAATTAAAGTTGGATAGCGACCCCTCAAGTTTATGCGCAAAATCATGATTCCAAAAGATGTTAGTCTGCTTATTATCCTCGCCACTGTTCTTAATTTCGGGCGAGTGTCATTTTTCGGCAAATTCACATTTCTCTTTCTTTTCTGGAATATGTTTTTGGCTTTCGTGCCTTTTGTTATAAGTTCGTGGTTGCTCTGGTATTTGAAGAACAAAAAACCATACATTCCATTTGTTGTCGCTGGTTTTATTTTCTGGATTATTTTTTTTCCAAATGCACCATATCTTATAACCGACCTCATTCACACTGGTCGGATTATGGTTGTACCTGTTTTTTATGATCTCC
Source organism: uncultured Candidatus Saccharibacteria bacterium (assembly GCA_964469225.1). GTDB lineage: Bacteria > Patescibacteriota > Minisyncoccia > Phycocordibacterales > UBA9973 > UBA8515. The sequence continues at coordinate 98,344 of CAYXYC010000001.1, forward strand.
TAGTTCTTTTTTCTTCAGCACTTGTTGGGCTTGGTTTTGCATTTAACTCACTTGCACATATTGAGCAAATAATTCGCATGAAATTTTCACGCCGGGCAACACACGGCATGTTGATTGCAGTCCTTTTTATTTCAAGTTTTGGAATCTATCTCGGTCGGTTCATTCGTTTCAACAGCTGGAATGTGCTTACTGACCACGAATCAGTGTTCTTCAAAATCTGGGCGATTATCTCGCATCCATATACCTATCGCGAAGCATACTTATTCACAGGCTTTTTCTTTTTTGGTATCTATATGCTCTATCATGCCTGGAAGAATTCAAAACCACCAGTTATTGAATAGCCAAAGCCGACAAAAAACTCACCCACGGGCGAGTTTTTTGTTATAATGCGTATTATGTCAAAACAAACTCAATTTATTGTTGGAATTGCAGGGGTTATTATTCTTGTTATTGGAATTGGATTTTTTGCTAATAAAGCACAGAAGCCAAGTAAACTTGATGGATTTGCTCAATGTCTCGCTACAAGTGGCGCCGAGTTTTATGGTGCATTTTGGTGTCCTCACTGTCAGGCGCAAAAGAAACTTTTTGGTTCAGCAAAAAAATATTTGCCATACATTGAATGCTCAACCGCTGATGGTCAAAATCAATTACAGGTTTGTAAGGATAAAAAAGTCGAAGGGTATCCAACATGGGTTTTCAAAGATGGTTCTCGTTTAACTGGCGAGGTTCCACTTGCGACTCTTGCTGAGAAGACACAGTGTGTGCTTCCTCAATAATATGTTGCCAAAATATATCGATACATTTAATTGGTTTGTTGGTGCAGGGGTTGTCTTAATGCAAGCCGCGATTGTTCTTATTGCTGGTAACTTGTTATTTTTTCGAACACACACCAATACAGTTCTTGTTTTCTTTGAACGATACACATTTATTTTTGGATTTATGGTTGGACTTGGATCTGTTTTAATTAGTTTGTTTTATTCAGGTGTTATTGGTTTTCCTCCTTGTGAGCTTTGTTGGATGCAAAGAATTTTCTTATATCCACAAGCAGTACTTTTTGGAATGGAACTGTGGCATCGTGACCGCACAATTATAAATCACAGTATTGCGCTTGCCTTTATTGGTTCACTTGTTTCTATGTTCCATATCTATATTGAGAATGGTGGAGCATCATCGCTTGCTTGCGCGACTGGCACATCTACCGAAATATCTTGCGCTATTCGATATGTTTACCAATTTAGTTATGTAACAATTCCAATAATGGCACTTACTGCTTCAGTATTCATCATTTTCCTCCTTGTGAATTACAGATACATTTCTCGAGCACGATAAGAAATATAACATTCAGGTAAAATATTTAATTACAAAATTCATTTTATAATTTCTAATTATAAAATCTATATAGAGAATATATATTAAAAATTTATAACTAGAATTTTAGGCACTAAAATCTATATCTTATGACATCATAGTAAACACCATTCACGACCGTGAGTAATGTTTACATTAGGTCGGACTCCCTAACTTGAAAAAATCTAATATATGGTAGCAACTTTATTTCACCCAAATATAAAATAAACTCCTTTGGAACGGGCGGTCCAAACCAGACGCTTTTTTGAATAAGTTCAAATCCTAGTGATTGTAGTTCGTATCGAAGCCAATCTCGATAATTCCGCTTTTTTTCAGGAATATCAAAAATAATAATAGTTGTTTTTTTAATACCCTTTTTAAATTTTTTAGAAATAAAATGAGGTGGGTATAATGACTTTTGTTTTAAAATCTCCTTTCCAAGTGCGGTGCATTGCCAGGCATCATTTTTTCTTATGATCAATCCTTTTTTCTTCATGCGAGATAGGGTAGTACGCACACTTCTTTCGTTCGGTTTTGTTTCACTACTCTCATTTTCATAGAGTATATTATAAATAAGACGGTAGCCACCGGGATAGTTGCTGATTGTATATAAAATTTCTTTGAATAAACTCATACAATATAATTATATACCAATGTAAACATTTGTCACGGTCGTGAATGAATGTTTACATATATTATTATTTTAAATTAATTAAATGTCTTATAAATATTAGTTTTTATAAGATGCTAAATCTATTAAATGTTATGTGTAATTATTTTTTACCAGAAAAGGTCTTTTGTGAGCAATGTTATCAATTTATGAGCAATGTTATCAAAAGGAAATATTTTAGATATATTGCTGTGATATACTATATATAGTATGCATATCGATGAAGAGACAATTCTAAACCTTCTCAATAATTCCGGTCT
>CAYXYC010000002.1:0-35689 GCA_964469225.1 uncultured Candidatus Saccharibacteria bacterium
AGCCAGACTTGTTACGAGGTCATCATACTATAAAAGGGGATTTGGGTCAATTTTTATTTTAATATTAAAATAGCTATTTGGGGTAATAAAAAAGCACCTTGTTTAAAAGATGCTTTTTGAATAAACTCCTGGTTCTTTCTTTAATTTTTTTTGTATTAAAGTAATATTTTTGTAAAAATTAAGAAACCCTAAAGGATTCAAACTGTAAATCATGGATAGTATTTTCCCATTCCTTAATCCCACCTGGAATAGGTTTTTTGTTTAGGGGATCAAGAAGATTCCAAGCTTCGTCTACTAATGACACTAAATGCGATAACGATGACGGGCTATATGTTCGTGTTATAAATGAAACAAAGTACATAAGTTCATAACTCAAATTTGGCTCATGAAGACATTTTATTGTTTCTAACCATGCTGTAAAAAAGAAATTACGGTTTCTAAAACCAAACCCTTTTTTGTGTCTTTGAATCATATTAAGTAAGACTTCTTGTCTTGCCGGTTCTGATATGTGACTTGCAGCACGCCTCGCACCTTTGAATAGCTCACATTCTGCTGACGTGTACGCAATTTCTGTAAGAAGCTCATCATGACATTCAGGTTTATGTTCTGATAGAACATTGTTTACCGCTTGCTCTACTTGCCCAGATTCTTCTATCCAAGCAATTAGCTGATTTTTATTAAGATACATATTTTATATTTGATTGGTTATCAAAAACCCCTAAAAGGGTCTCTGAAAACCAATCAAATACCATTGGAAAGAGCGATATTGTTTATACAGTATAATAATATATAAATTTGTCAATCAGATTTCAGTTTAACGTTCCCACTTATACACCCCAATTCCGCACAAATACATATATATGTGTTAGAATAATGGAATATATGCGGACGAAACTAATTTTTGTCATAGCCTTATTGTCTATTTGTGTTTTTTTTGTATTTAACGAAAAATCTGCCTTTGCGGATTCAACAGATAAAACAAATGATCTTTTGGGCTACGCTTGGTCAAGCAATATTGGCTGGATTTCATTCAATAATTGTACTTCAACGACCGCTTGTACGGGGCAAAACTATGGCGTAACAATGAATCCTAACAATGGCAACCTCTCTGGTCATGCTTGGAGTAGCAATATTGGCTGGATTTCATTTGACGAAACAACAGGATGTCCTGTTTCTGGTTGTACGACACAGCCAAAGGTAAATCCTGGAAATGGCACATTTTCTGGCTGGGCGCGGGCACTTTCTCATGGCGGAGGATGGGATGGCTGGATTAATCTTTCAGGAGCGACAATGGGAGCAAACACTAATGGCATTCGCCCTGTTTCGGGCTTCATTTGGGGTGCCGATGTCGTTGGCTGGGTTGATATGTCAGGGGTTTCGTATGGTGGAGCGCCAACAACCGTTAATTTGACGGCTTCGGCTTGGGATAATGGTAGTTCAACGCTAACTTGGACAAGTACTGGCGCTGACCGTTGTTCAGCAGTAACTCCAACTGGCTGGACTGCCAAAACGACAACAAGTGACACGCAGCTGGTAAATAACATTGAATCATCAACTACAATTACGATTTCGTGCCAAATGGGCACAAGTGGTGCACCGGTTCAAAAATCTGTAACAGTAACCCCAACAGGTGTTTCAGTCTCTCTTTCAGCAAGCGCTTGGAATGCTGGAAATTCAACCCTCACTTGGACAAGTACTGGCGCTGACCGTTGTTCAGCAGTAACTCCAACTGGCTGGACTGCCAAAACGACAGCCAATGATTCGCAAGCAGTTTCAGGCATAAATTCAACTACTGTTTATACAATTTCATGTAAATATGGAACAAATGGTACACCAGCACAGGCGTCTGTAAGCGTTTCGCCTGCAACGCAAAGCGTTACATTTAATGCGTATCAGCTTGGCGCGACACAATATATGCTTGTATGGACAAGTACTGGTATGGATAGATGTTCGGCAGTTAGTCCAAGTGGATGGACAACAAAAACATCTGTCGGTGGTCAAGAATTGAAAACAGACATAACAACACAAACAACATTTACTATCGGATGTCAGTACGGTGCAAACGGAACACCAATAGAAAAGTCTGTGACTGTTGGTAGCTCAAGCACTACCGGACCGAAAAAAATTAAACCAATTTATATTCCGCGATAATATTTTAATCTAATGTTATGTGGTATAATTTAATACAATAATTATTTCATTTATGGATACTATTCAATCACCAGTCTTACAACCAAAACCAAAGAAACAATACGCATTGTTCAGTTTTATTTTTATTATTGTGTTTGCCGTTGGTGTATTTGTTGGTTATGAGATTCCAGTATTTAGACATACAACATATCGTGATGGATGGAATGCAGCTCGAGCAAGACTTGCTTCATCACCACAGTTTGGTTTTCTTGAAACAGCGCGTGGAGAAGTAAAAACACTTGATGGTGTTGTTGATTCAGTAAACGGAAACACCGTTACTATAAGTATCACTCCTTTATCACCGCTTGCTGATCCGATGCTCGATGCTCGTTTGGTTTCTTTTTCTGATATTACTCGTGTAACAAAAATAACAGAACGCAATCAGGCAGAATTCCAAAAAGAATTTGATGAATATATGAAAAATCTTCTTTCTGGAAAATCAAACAAAGACACAACACCACCTATTTCTTACTCTGTTGCGCAAGCGCAGGCAACTGATATTAAGGTTGGTGATAAAATTACAGTTACAACCAGTGAAGATATAAAAGATGCGAAATCATTTGTTGCATTAGAAGTTCAAATTCAATAATTATATGAAAAAAATTACTTCGTCACTAAAAATAGGAATTCTTGCAATCGTGCTTTCTTTTGGTGTTTCGTATGTGTTTGCTGATTGGAGTGCACCAACAGCAACAGCTCCAAATAACAATGCTCCAACACCATTAAACGGCACAGCAACAGATCAAACAAAAGCAGGTAAATTAACAGCAGGAGGATTAGATGTTTCGACAGGAAAGACTTATCAGTACGAAGGTTCTGATATTATAAAAGGAAAAATATCAACAGGTAGTTTATTTTTTGGAAAAGATGCTGGAAATGTATCAGTTTCAGGAAGTAGCAATGTTGGTCTTGGACAAGAATCATTAAAATTCATTTCTTCTGGTAGTACAAATAGTGCTATTGGATACAGAAGTTTATATGCGAACACAACAGGTTCAGAAAATACCGCACTTGGTGGATATGCACTTTATTTCAACACTTCTGGAGCTACGAATGTTGGTGTCGGCTCCGGATCTTTGTATACAAATACAGTAGGTTCAAACAATACTGCAATCGGAGTTTCTTCACTTCATAAAAATACTTCGGGAGTAGACAGTACGGCTGTTGGTCGTGAAGCGCTTTATTCAAATACAATCGGGGAAGAAAATGTCGGAGTAGGTTCATTTGCGTTGCGAGCGAACACAACAGGTTTTGCAAATACGGCTTTGGGTGTACACGCACTTCGATCAAACACAACAGCAACTGGTAATACTGCGGTTGGAAATGGGGCGTTGTATTGGAACACAACAGGCGCAGCAAACACGGCACTCGGTGTTTCTTCTTTAGGTCAAAACACGACAGGTACAAATAATGTGGCAATTGGAATAAGTTCACTTGGACAAAATACATGGGGTTCAAACAATACAGCAATTGGTTATACTGCCCTGTTAAATAATATGGGCGGGTCAAACAATGTTGCTGTGGGTCAAGACGCACTTCGTCAGAGTAAAACATCAAACAATACTGCTGTTGGTGTTGGTGCTTTGTCCCAGAATTCTGTGGGTGCAACATCAATCACACAATCAGGAAATACTGCTGTTGGATATAATGCTCTTTCATCTGTTACAACTGGTTCAAATAATACTGCAATCGGTACTGGAGCAGATACTGGTGGAGGTAACGCAAGTACACTTACCAATGCAACGGCAATTGGATATAATGCCAAGGTTTTACTCAGTGACAGTATTAAACTTGGAAATAATAATGTAACTTCTGTTATTACAACTGGCGCAATTACAAGTTCTCGTAACATTACTGGTTCACAAGGTTTTGATTGTCCGGGACAACTTTCGGGTTGTTATCGCGCATCATCTGACTTTCGTTTGAAAAAAGATATTAAAGAAGACAATCTCGGTCTTGATTTCATTTTGAAATTGCGTCCAGTAACATTTAAATATAAGAAAGGCGCAGGTAACATTCTCAACGGTTTGATTGCGCAGGAGGTAGAGCAGGCACTCAAAGATCTCGGTACAAATTTCAGTGGACTCATTCGACCATCTCCAATCAATGAATATTACAGTTTGGATTATAGTAACTTCGTTGTTCCTCTTATTAATGCAGTTCAAGATCAACAGAAAGAAATCAATGAATTAAAGGCAAAAAATGCTGATTTTGAAGCACGATTGAAAGCCCTCGAGGCGAAATTAAGGTAAAACACATTAATATTGAATCTCTGTTTATTTAAAACACTTCTTTATCTTTTGGATATTGAAGTGTTTTGTTTTATAATCTAAAAAAAGTTTCTTATGAAAAATATTGATGAAGAGACCGCAAGGCGTCTCACCTTTCTTGAAAAAAATTTAAAAAATAAGCCATTCTATGCCTCACTCCTTTTATGGGGAAACAAAATAAAGGTTTCCATCAAGGATAGAGTTACTGGTGCTATCCAATGGATTGATACGGATAAGCCAGATTTAACAGAAAAAATACTGGAACAGGAACAGTAATAATAAGTATTTTTTTTGTAAAAAGGAGGCCTTGTAAATCTTTGACTACCCAAGTTAGACTTGGACAGTCAAAAAAAACACCCATTTTAGGGTGTTTTTTTTGACAAGTAATCACTTTTGTGATACAATAAAGAAAAATAAGTAAATTATGAAAAGTAAAATTTTTCTTTTGTTATCAGTTCTTTTTATTGGTTGTGATAAGTCGATTGACGATTTGTTCAGCCCCAAAAATGATGGTTATAAGACCTATACCATCAAAAAGGGTGAACATTATTCGTACTCGATTTCTAGTGAGTTCAAGGAAACGACCTTGAAATTTAAGGTTATTTTCGATTCATCTGCCATTTATACAACTATTGATCCAAGTAATCAGCATGATATCAATAAGTTGTATGGATTTTCTGATTGTGGTGTTCCGCACCATGTGGAAAGTGCAAGGTTTGGCTGGCGCTGGTCAGAGGATTCACTCCGCCTATTTGCCTACTGCTATAAAGATTCAGTAATGAGCTTTAAAGAATTGGGAACTATTCCAATTGGGCAAGAGCAATCTTGCAGTATTGCTATTAGTGGAAATACCTATATTTTCACTTTAAATGGCAAAACTGAAACCATGGACCGAGGATGCACAGAAACTAATGGCAGACGACTTCGTTTATTTCCATATTTCGGTGGTAACGAAACAACCCCTCACGAAATTATAATTAAAATTAAAGAAGAATGATTTTTTGTTAAACTTTTTAAAGCCCTGTGAATGCAGGGCTTTATTTTTTATTTAACAATCTCTACTTACTACTTTCTACTGACTACTTACTGTATTTATTTGACATTATTTTTTAATTTGCTAGTATGGAGCAATCGCATATTTTGTCCCTCTCTGAGGGATCTTCCATTATAGGAAGACGAACTATTATTATAATTTTATGTTGGTCTGTGTAATAGAGTAAGGTTTCTCGTATATTCTGTTATTCATATCAACCAATAATTCATATATGGCAGAAGAATTTAATCGAGATAAGCCACACGTAAATGTGGGTACTATTGGTCACGTTGACCACGGTAAGACAACGCTTACAGCGGCTATTCTCCAAGTCCTCTCACGACAAGGTGGTGGATATGGTGCTAAAATTAAAGGTGTTGATCAAATTGACTCTGCGCCTGAAGAAAAAGCTCGTGGTATCACGATCGCTCTTTCTCACAACGAGTACTGGACTCCAGCTCGTCACTACGCTCACATTGATGCTCCAGGTCACGCGGACTACATCAAGAACATGATTACAGGTGCTGCCCAAATGGACGGTGCGGTTATTGTTGTTGCTGCTACTGATGGTGTTATGCCACAGACACGCGAACACGTTCTCCTTGCAAAACAAGTTGGTGTTCCAAAAATCATCGTGTTCTTGAACAAGTGCGACATGGTTGACGACAAAGACATGCTTGATCTCGTTGAAGAAGAAGTTCGTGAACTCCTTACAAAACAAGGTTTTGATGGTGCTGCAACTCCAGTTATTCGTGGTTCAGGTCTTAAGGCTCTCGAATCAGCAAATAACGATGACGAATGGGCAAAGAAAGTTCTTGAGCTTACAAATGCTCTTGATACATACATCCCAACACCAGAACGTGATACAACAAAGCCATTCCTTATGCCTATCGAAGACATCTTCTCTATTGAAGGTCGCGGTACGGTTGTTACTGGTAAAATCGAACGAGGTATCGTGAAAGTTGGTGAAGATGTTGAAATTGTTGGTATTAAAGATACTGCAAAGACAACAGTTACTGGTATTGAAATGTTCAACAAAAACTTGAAAGAAGGAATGGCTGGTGACAACGCTGGTATTCTTATCCGCGGTATCAAAAAAGAAGATATCACTCGCGGTCAGGTTCTCTGCAAGCCAGGCACAGTGACTCCTCACTCAGAATTCGAATGTGAAGTTTACATCTTGAAGAAGGAAGAAGGTGGTCGCCACACTCCATTCTTTACTGGATACAAGCCACAGTTCTACATCCGTACAACAGATGTAACTGGTGAATCAACACTTCCAACAGGGGTTGAAATGGTTATGCCAGGAGACACAGTGAAGCTCTCAGTGAAACTCGTTACTCCAGTTGCACTCGAAGAACAACAGCGTTTCGCTATCCGTGAAGGAGGCAAAACAGTCGGTGCGGGTGTTGTAACAAAGATCAACAAATAATAGCCATTAGCAGTTAGTAATTAGCGACTAGCATTTAATGCTAGAAGCTAGATGCTATCGGCTAAAAGCTGTCCTATCATGGCAACAGAATTAAAAACAAAAAAATCAACAACAAAGAAGGTGAAGGAAGATCAAGCAACGGTTCAACTTCGCATCCGCGTACGAGCATACGAGAACAAGATTCTTGACGCATCTGTCAAGCAAATCATTGATACAGCTCTTCGTTACGATGCGAAAATTGTTGGCCCGATTCCACTTCCGACCGAAGTAAAGAAATACACGGTCAATCGCGCCTCCTTTGTGTTTAAGAACGCTCGCGAACAGTTTGAAATTCGCATTCACAAGCGTGTTATTGACATCTTGAATCCTAATCAAAAAACGATTGAAGCACTGACAAGTTTGTCATTGCCATCAGGAGTTGATATTGATGTAAAGATGATGTAAGTGAAAATAACGAGCGGTAGGGAGATTATTTTCCTTATCCCTCACTAAGAAATAGTGGGGTGTGGATTTTTAAAAATCTCACTTCATTCAATTAAGAAAAACAACATGAAATTCATTCTCGGTAAAAAACAGAATATGATGCAATGCTTCAACGATGACGGAACAGTTGTTCCAGCAACGGTGATTTCTGCGGGTCCGCTTGTTGTTACACAGGTAAAATCTCCTGATACTGATGGATACACAGCAGTACAGGTTGCATTTGAAGATCAGAAACCAGAGCGTGCAACAAAAGCACATCGTGGTCATGTTAAGCAGGCACTTGGTGAAGGAAAAGAAGATGGCGCATTCAAGCATCTTCGTGAATTCCGTGATATAGAAGAAATCGCTATGGGTGATCGCATTACCGTTGATGTATTCGCAAAGGGCGATATCGTTACTGTTTCAGGTCTTTCAAAAGGAAAGGGATTTCAGGGCGTTGTGAAGCGTCATGGATTCGCTGGAGGTCCACGATCTCACGGTCAGAAACACTCAGAACGCGAACCAGGTTCTATTGGTGGAGGTCTTCGCAATAAAGTACCGAAAGGTATGCGCATGGCTGGACGTACTGGTGGAGACAGAATCACAATCAAGAATTTGGAGGTGATTGGTGTTGACCACGAAAACAATCAGATTCTTATTAAGGGTGCGATTCCGGGAAGACGCGGAACGCTTGTTGAAATCGTTGGCTAATACTTCGATTACACTCAGTATATAATTCTTATGGAAACACAGATTTACAATCAAAAGGCGAAAGCAATCGGTACACTCAAACTCCCGGAATCAATTTTCGGCTTGAAGTGGAACGCCGACCTCGTTCATCAGGTCGTAACTGCGATGCAGGCAAATGCCCGCACTCCTGTTGCTCATACCAAGACTCGCGGAGAAGTTCGCGGTGGAGGTAAGAAGCCATGGAAGCAGAAGGGTACTGGTCGTGCTCGACACGGATCAACTCGTTCTCCAATTTGGGTTGGTGGTGGTATTACGCACGGACCTCGCAATGATAAGAGTTATGAACAGAAAATTAACAAGAAGATGCGCGTAAAGGCACTCTTCACTGTTCTCTCTGAAAAATTCCGCAAAGGACAGATTCTTTTTGTTGAAGAACTTGCACTTAAAGCAATCAAGACAAAAGATGCATCAGAGGTAGTAAAATCACTTGCGACAATCAAGGGCTTTGAAAAGATGTATGGTGGCAAGAAGCAAAATACATTTATCACTGTGCCGGCAAAGGGTGACATTGTGAAGAAAAGTTTCGCAAATATCCCAACAGTTGATGTTGATGAAGTTCGCAACTTGAACCCAGTCGATGTGCTTGCATACAAGTATCTTATTATTGCTCAGCCAACAGAAAGCATCGCATTTCTTGGCGGTAAGATAGAGAAGAAGTAATTTTTAATTTCACATTTTTAATTTTTAAATAATGGACAAAATGATTTAAAAATTAGAACATTAAAACATTATTTAGAAATTACAAAATTAAGAATTATAAAATTTTATGAAGTCGAAAGAAAAAACAAAAACTAAAGAAGTGAAAAAAGATACGAAGAGTCATCCTTTGATTAAGGGTTTGCGCATGACTGAAAAGTCAGCACTTGGTGCTGATCGTGGTGTCTATACATTTAATGTTGCTGAGAATGCAACAAAGAATGAAATCAAGAAAGCAATTAAGACTCTATATAGTGTCTTACCGGTTAAAGTTGCAATTACTCAGATACAGAAGAAGCCAGTTTTCCGCCGTGGTATTCGTGGAACAAAAAGTGGTGGCAAAAAGGCTGTTGTGTATCTAAAGAAGGGCGATAAAATAACATTTGCATAGTTCGACTACACTCACTATAAATAATTTATGAAAAAATACAGACCAACAACTCCATCAAAACGACATCAGACAACGGTTACTTACCGTGGTGTGCTTTCAAAGACCAAACCAGAGAAATCTCTAACTTATGGTTTCAAGCGCTCTGTTGGTCGAAATAACCAAGGACGCATTACTACTCGCCACAAAGGTGGTGGACATAAGCGTCTCTATCGTGATGTTGATTTCCATTACAATAAGATTGATATTCCAGCGAAGATTACTTCTATTGAATATGATCCAAACCGCAATGCCTTTATTGGTCTTGCTGTATACCGCGATGGTGAAAAGCGTTATGTAATCGTTCCAAAAACAGTTAAAGTTGGCGATACATTTATGGTTGGTGAAAAAGCTCCGCTTACTGTTGGAAATCGTCTCCCACTTCGTCTCATTCCTGTTGGTACATTTGTATATAATATTGAAATCAAGCCAGGGAATGGTGGAAAACTCGTTCGTTCAGCTGGGACATTTGGTCAGGTTGTTGCGAATGACCTCGGATTTACAAACATCAAGATGCCATCAACAGAAGTTCGCAAAGTTCCTGAAAACTGTTATGCATCTATTGGTGAAGTTTCAAACTCTGAATATCATCTTCAAAACTTTGGTAAAGCAGGACGCTCTCGTTGGAAGGGTATCCGCCCAACAGTTCGTGGTTCTGCCATGAACCCAGTTGATCACCCATACGGTGGAGGTGAAGGTGCACAGGGACGAGGTCTCCGTCGTGCGAAGACTATGTGGGGTAAGCCATCAGGAAAAGGTCAGAAGACACGCACTCCAAAGAAATACTCAAATCGATTTGTCGTTTCCCGCCGTCGTGTTGGAAAAGCAAAGAATTCAAAATAATCTATCAATCAAAAAATGCCCTACGGGGCATTTTTTGATGTATACTATTGCTATATGCAAAAACTATCAGAAAAAAAGCGGTTTTCAGTTGTAGCCCGAATTCAAAGCACGAATAATGCTTTGCGTGGAGTTGGTATTTTTATTCGTGCAACACATAATGCATGGCTCCATTTTTTCTTTGCCGGATGTGCTATTTTTCTCGGATTTCTCCTTTCTATTTCAACTTTTGAATGGCTAGTAGTCGTTATTGCTATTGCACTTGTTGTTATAACTGAAGCAATAAATACTGCCATTGAAATTGATATTGATCTGACAAGTCCTAATTACCATCCGTATGCTCGTGATACCAAAGATGTCGCTGCTGGCGCAGCCCTTCTCGCTGTTGCCATGTCCGGGGTCATAGGACTTATTATTTTTTTGCCGAAAATACTTTTGATTTTGAAATAAAAAAAAGAGGAACAATGTTGTTCCTCTTTTTACTCCCTATTTTAAAGGAAGATACCATTCTTCAAGTTTTTTTCTGTCTGATCGCTTAATTAAGTTTTTTGTTTTACCTACATAAAACATTTCAGGATAGGTAAACAAGGAAAAGATTTCGCACTTCTGGATGATATTATTCGAATCACTACCATAGTGGGTTTTTCCCGCAAATACTTTTTTTGTTTTTGAAAATTCATAATCAAAGATTGAAAAACAAAGAGAAACATATCCATTTGCCCTGCGAATTGTATTGATTGCTCGGGCTAGGCTTTCGCCTGTTGAAATAGTGCCCTCAACGATAAGCACTTTTTTCCTCTTAAAATACGACATTGTTTCATCGCTGATTTCCTGATAGGGAAGCCCAAGGGCATCAGCGAGCAATGACGCATAGGGAATGCCTGCCGTTGCTACTCCCGTAATAATTTCAGGCATCATATCGCGTTTAATTCCAAGGAAGGTACAAAAGCCATGTGTAATAAGTTTTCGGTGATCTGGGCTTCTAAGGAAAAGACGATCGTTAGTGTAAATGGGCGCTACGTCACCATTTTTCCAGTGGAATTTTTTTACGGGGTCAATCTCTATGATTCCTTCTGTCAGGGCGATTTCTGTCAGTTGTACAGCAATTTCCTTTAAATTTTCCATATATTTGTTTTTATTTTTACCTATTCTATTCCATTTGAATTCTTTGTCAATTTATATATCCGCCTTATTTGACTTTATTTTTAGATTTGCTAGTATAGAACCCACGAGCTCTTGGTGAGCTTATTTATATTGATATGACACGGTCGCTTAAAAAAGGTCCATATGTTGATGAACGGGTCCTTAGAAAGGTTCTCGGCAAAAACCCTCTCGAAACAGGGGTTATTAAGACATGGTCTCGCGCTTGTGTTATCTCTCCTGAAATGGTTGGTTTCGTATTTGGCGTTCATAACGGCAAAAATCACATCGAAGTCCTCGTTAGCGAAGACATGGTTGGTCACCGTTTAGGCGAATTCTCACCAACACGCAAGTTTACTCGTCATGGAGGTAAGATGCAGAAAGAACTTGAAGCCAAGGCAAAAGAAGCTGAAATCTCCGCTGCAAAGGCCGCAAAAGCTTCCCCTTCTGATACTAAGAAAAAATAACATTATATTATGAAAGCGTTTCTAAAAAACTACAGACAGTCTCCTCGCAAGGTTCGCCTTGTAGCAGACTTACTCAAAGGCAAAAGGATTGCTGATGCTTTTGTTGAATTGTCAGCCCTCCCAAAACGAGCATCAGGCCCTATTAGTAAGCTCCTCGCTTCAGCGGTATCAAATGCAAAAGCGCTTGGAATTTCAACAGAAAATCTTACTGTTTCTAATATTACTGTTAATAAGGGTATTGTTATGAAGCGTTTTATGCCTCGTGCTCGTGGTAGTGCATCACGCATTAACAAGCGTACAAGTCATGTTATGCTTACTCTTGTTGAAAAAGAGCCAAAAACAAAGGCAAAAAAACAAGTAACAGCAAAGAAAGCAGTCGCAAAAAAGACAGTAAAAACTAAAAAAGAAGATAAATAATATATGTCAAAAGTTGTCCATCCATACGCTCATAGACTAGTTGTCCTCCGTGATTGGAAATCACGCTGGTTTGCTGATAAAAAATACAAGAACCTTTTGAAAGGTGATGTTGTTATCCGTGAATTTCTCGCAAAGAAACTCCGTGGATTCTATGTTTCTCGCGTTGAAATTGAGAGAAATGTAAAATCAACAAAGGTTATTGTTCATACTGCTCGTCCAGGTATGATTATTGGTCGTTCAGGTGAGGGCGCAACAAAACTCAAGAATGACCTCTTGAAAGAAATGAATAAGCGCGGTGTTGCAACGCCTGAAGATTTCAAGCTTGATATAGTTGAAGTCCCAAATGCTGACGCTGATGCTGCGGTAGTTGCATGTATGATTGCTGAGGGTCTCGAAAAACGCCTTCCATTCCGCCGTGTTCTTAAACAAACAATCGAAAAAGTCATGTCTGCTCGTGGCGTAAAAGGCGCGCGTATTTATCTCGGTGGTCGTCTTGGTGGCGCTGAAATCGCTCGTAGCGAACAGATCAAGCGTGGTTCTATTCCTCTTCAGACATTCCGCGCTGATGTTGATTATGCTCGTGAAAAGGCGCACATGACATACGGAGATATCGGTATCAAGGTCTGGATTTACCGTGGTGAAGTATTTAATGACTCTAAAAAATAATCTATGCTTATTCCAAAGAAAGTAAAACATAGAAAATGGCAGACAGGTCGCAAAGACATGTCAAAAGTAACGCCTGATACGCGCGGTATTACTGTTGCGTTTGGATCATTCGGATTGAAAGCAACTGCTGGTGGCCGTATTCGCTCAAACCAAATCGAATCTGCTCGTAAGGCAGCATCTCGTGCTATGGGTAAGACTGGCCGTATGTGGATTCGTATTTTCCCTGACCGACCATTTACACAAAAGCCAGCCGAAGTAGGTATGGGTAAGGGTAAAGGAAATCCAGAAGGATACTGTCTTGATATTCGCCCGGGTCGCGTATTATTCGAAATTGACGGCGTGCCAGAAGCAACTGCAAAGGAAGCTCTTCGTAAGGCAGGTACAAAATTGCCAGTCACAACTCGTGTTATTGCGCGATAATATATATACGATTATGAAAAAAGAAACTGTAAAAACAAATAAGACATTGAAAGGCGTTGTTGTAAGCGACAAGATGGATAAGACCGTTGTTGTTAAAGTAAATCGCTTCGTTGAGCACTCAAAATACGGTAAGCGCATCAAGAAGACGAAGAATTACAAGGCGCACGATGAGAACAATGAAAAGAAGGTTGGCGATACGGTCGAAATCGAAGAAACAAAGCCAATATCAAAAGATAAACACTTTAAAGTTATTTAGTTATCAGATGGTCGTGAGCAGAAAGTAATAAGAACAAAAAATTAATTGTACTTACTACTAACTACTTACTACTAACTATTAAAATATATGATTCAAGACGGAACAGTAGTAAAGATTACAGATAATGCCGGCGGTAAAGTCGGTAAAGTCTTCAAAGTGCTTGGCTCTTCAAGACGCCGATACGCATCACTTGGCGACAAGGTTGTTATTTCTGTCAAAATTGCTGAACCACGCAAGTCTGTTAAGAAAAAGGATGTGCATCAGGCAGTTGTCGTTCGTACTACGCAAGCATTTCGTCGAAAAGACGGTTCATATATTCGTTTTGATGATAACGCAGTTGTTATCCTTGAAAAGGATAAAATGGATCCTAAGGGTGGTCGTGTTTTTGGTCCAATCCCTCGCGAGCTCGCAGAGCGTGGATACCAGAAAATTATTTCTCTTGCACAGGAAGTTATTTAATTTATATGCATATTAAAAAAGGAGACAATGTAATAGTTATTACTGGAGCAGATAAGGGCAAGAAAGGCGCAGTATTGAAATCATTTCCGACTATCGGCAAGGTTATTGTTGATGGCGTAAATATGAAAAAGAAAGCAGTGAAAGCTCGTGGAAAGAAAACACAAGGCGGAATCGTTTCAATCGCAATGCCTATTGATGCTTCTAATGTTAAAAAGAATAAATAAACTATATGGAAACAGTAAAGCAAAAAGAAAATAAGGCATTCAAAACACTTGGCGCAAAATATGGCTACAAGAATGTTATGGCTGCACCTCATCTTGTGAAGGTTGTTGTTTCTGTTGGTACTGGGTCAGCAATCAAGCGCGACAAGAATCGCAACACATTCATTATGGACCGTTTGGCGAAAATAACTGGACAGAAGCCGGCTACTCGTAAAGCAAAGAAATCAATTGCAAGTTTCAAGGTTCGTCAGGGTGATCAGATTGGTGTTATGGTCACACTTCGTGGTGCTCGTATGTACGGATTCCTCGAAAAGCTTATCAATGTTGCAATCCCTCGAACAAAGGACTTCCGTGGTATTGATCGCAAGATTGTTGATAATATCGGTAATATGACACTCTCAATCAAAGAACACACTATTTTCCCTGAAACAGGTGACGAAGAATTGAAAGATGTGTTTGGTCTCGGAGTAACAGTGGTTACAACAGCAAAGACTAAAGCAGAAGCTCTCGATTTTTTTGAACTCATTGGTGTTCCATTTAAAAAGTAAAATTAATATAAAAAATCCCCGAAAGGGGATTTTTTATATTAGAAAATGATATACTTTTAATATGACAATATTAAGAGGTTTTGTATATTTACTCCTTGCTTCCCTTATTTGTTTTGCAATCTATAAGTATTTTGCACTGGATACAAATCAGGATATTCAAGATTCGTTCAAGGAGGGGAATCTTACCAAGGCAGAACTGGCTATCCGTACAGTGATTTCAGAAAAACTGGCAAATGAGGCCAAGCAGTATCTCCATGATCACAATAATTACTTTGTTTCAAAATCTAATAACCTTTGTTTAAGCACCAAGTCGCTTTTTACTGGGCTTGAGCAATTTACCTCAAATCCTGTCGAATGCGTAGCACAAGCTCACTCATTTACCGCTCGTATCAAGCGAGTCGGTTCTGACAGCTATTTCTGCGCTGATGCAAAAGGGTTTAATACTATTTCTGCAACAGAAGAGGGGTATGTGGCAGGGGTGAAGTGCAAATAATCCTTCCGTTTCCCCTAGGTCCAACCTAGGGGAAAGTTTTTTATCTTGATATAATATTCAAATGAGTTTGCGAGATAAAAATCTTGTGCCAGGTGAGTATTATCATATATATAATCGTGGTAATGGAAAGAATATAATTTTTCATGATGATGAAGATTATCGACGTTTTACAAAACTCCTGTATCTTTGTAATTCAGAAAAGAAAATTAATTTTCGTGATTTAATTACAGACAACAAAATAGACACTTTTGATTTTGAAAGAGGTACCACTATTGTGTCTATTCTTGCGTGGGTTCTAATGCCTAATCATTTTCATCTAGTTCTTATTTCCCCTAGGTTGGACCTAGGGGAAGAAAAGGGTCAGAAATATAATTCAATTACTGAATTTATGAGAAAGATATCTACTTCTTATGCAATGTATTTTAATAAGAAATATAAAAGAACAGGGTCACTTTTTGAAGGTAATTTTAAGTCAAAACATATAGGCGAAGAAGGTTATTTTAATTATATTTTTTCTTATGTTCATTTGAATCCAATAAAACTAATTCAATCTGACTGGAAAGAACGTGGAATTATAAATGAACAAAAAGCATTGGATTATATAAACCATTTTCAGTATTCAAGTTTTATTGATTATTTTGGTGATTACCGGAAAGAATCAAAAATCCTTAATAAAGAATTTGTACCAGATTATTTAAAGATAAATCACGCAAAAGATATTTTTAATTGGATTAAAATATCTCATTAGTTTCCCCTAGGTCCAACCTAGGGGAAATATCCTGTATTGTATGACAGGTGATGCGAAGGTATTGGGATATTATGCGGTGCTTGACTTTTATTTTTAAAATGCTATAATATAGCAAAATTTAAAAACAAAAGTCAGTTATGAAAAAAGTTATGTTTCTTGTGCCAATTATGGCATTCTTCCTTGCTTCCTGTGGAGGCGGTTCGTCTAACACAGTAGAAGATCTAGTGCTTCCTGTAACGGTTGATTATTCAAAATCAATCGAAAAAGCATTAGAAACTGGTCATTATGATTTCATTAATAAAGATATTTCATCAACCTCTTTCGCTAATGACAATAAAGACACAGTCATCACACTTGAGGCGACATTGATCACTTTTAACAGGAGTATGGCTTCAGAAGATGTTGTGGCTCAATTAAAATCTCGTGGATTTCGTCCTGGTACAGCACGAGAACTTTATGCTCTTGGTGCACGCTATCCTCGACTTCAGAGAGAAATTTCTATTATTGCTCTTGGTTCAGTATCAGCGGCTTCCCACGTTCCCGGATTGTTTGAGGGTGTGGATGGTGATCGGGATGCGTATCTTTGGTTTTGGTCTGATGTTTGGAGTTCTGAGTACTGGTTTCTGGCTTTCCGCGACAGCACTTTGTAACTTTGTATTTGTCTTAACAAAGATCCTTTGATTCTTTTGCACTTTGCACTTGGATTAAAGGGTTTTTTCTTTTATACTTACTATGAGAGTAGGAAAGTTGTGTACGGTTACGGCTTTACACCCCGAAATCAGAATCTCACTATCGAGAGCGTGGTCGGATATGTCTTACTGCGGAGTGATTTTGATGTATTCTTAATAAAAAAATAATATGTCGGTGTATATATCTGGTTGATTTTGAAATCACAAATAAAATACAGCATGATTCTTGAGATATATAATTCTTGAATCGGCAGTGTCACAGATGGGTATATACACAAAGCGGATTCCCACGTTCCCGAATTGTATGAGAATGTGAATGGTAATCGGAATGCGAATCTTTGGAATTGGTCTGATGATTGGAATTCTGAGTACTGGTTTCTGGCTTTCCGATACACACTATTTTCTTCCCCCACCTTTCCCCTAGGTCCAACCTAGGGGAAAGGTGGGTTTTTTATCTTTAATGACAATTTATAGTTGACATCCAAACTCCTATCTGATAGGATAGTGGAACGTAAGTTGTAGATCCGTTCTCCTCCTTAAGTATCTGAAAAATAAAGGTATTTAAGAAAAAGAACGAGATATCCTTCTTATGAAATTAGTGGGGTTATTTTTATGGCTCCCCGCCTTTGGCGGGATGCTCATAAATTATAGTCGCTCTGCTCCTTAATTTATGGCAAAAACATCAGTAATTGCAAGACATTTAAAGAAGTCAAAGTTTAGCACACGAGAAACAAATCGTTGTTTTCGTTGTGGTCGTGGACATGCCTACATGCGTGATTTCGGGCTTTGTCGTATCTGTTTCCGTGAACTCGCTAACGAGGGTATGCTCCCAGGAGTTCGCAAGTCATCTTGGTAATCCTTTCTACTAACTACTATCTACTTACTACTAACTATTTCATATGGATCAAATCGCAAACATGATAAATATGGTCAAGAACGCAGGTCTTCGTGAACACGAGACGGTTGTTGTTCCATTTTCAAAAATCAAGGAATCTATCGCATCATGCCTAGTTAAAGAAGGGTACTTGAAGGGTTTCTCAAAAAAGACAAAGAAAGGCGCTCCTGTGCTTGAAATCGAGCTTGCTTATGCTGAGGGAAATCCAAAAGTACAGGGTGTAGAACGCGTTTCAAAATCATCTCGTCGTGTATACCGTGGTGTTAAAGAAATTCGTCCAACACGAAATGGTTTTGGTCTTACTGTTCTCTCAACACCAAAAGGTATTTTAACTGACAAGCAAGCTCGCAAAGAAATGGTCGGCGGGGAAGTTCTCTTTAAGATTTGGTAATTATATTTTATGTCACGAATCGGAAAACAAATTATCACTGCTCCTAATGGTACCGAGATTTCACTCTCTGGCACAGTTTTTACTGTGAAAGGCCCAAAAGGGACACTTACTCGCGATTTCCCGGGTGATATTACTATTGCTATTAATGGTAGCGAAGTAACATGCACACCGACTCGTGAAGGTGATCGTACATTGAACGCTCTCTGGGGTACATACGCATCACATATCAAAAACATGGTTACTGGTGTGAATGAAGGATTTTCAAAGAAACTTATTCTTGAAGGAGTTGGTTTCAAATCAGATGTTGCAGGTAGTACACTAAATCTAGCACTCGGATTTTCACATCCAGTAAAGGTTGAAATCCCAGCTGGACTTACTGTTACTGCTGAAAAGAACAATATTACCGTTACAGGAATTGATAAGGAGCTCGTTGGTTCATTTACTGCATCTGTTCGTGCTCTCAAAAAACCAGAACCATACAAAGGTAAAGGTTTCCGATATTCTGATGAAGTTATCCGTCGTAAGCAGGGTAAGAAGGCAGCATAATATAGCCCTTAGCTACTAGCAGTTAGCCATTAGCAAAAAACATATATGAACAAGAAAAAAGAAAAACGAATACGATTAAAGAAAAAGATTCGCGCAAAGGTGAATGGTACTTCAGAATGTCCTCGTCTTTCAGTCTTTCGTTCAAACCAATTTATCTATGCCCAGATTATTGATGATATAAAAGGTGTTACACTCGTATCAGCATCTGATATGAATATTAAAAAAGGCGCAAAGACAGAACGCGCAATTGCTGTTGGTACTGAAATAGCAAAACTTGCAAGTACAAAAGGTGTAACAAAAGTTGTTTTTGATCGCAATGGTTTCAAATACACTGGTCGCGTAAAATCTCTCGCTGATGGTGCACGCGCTGGCGGATTACAATTTTAACCTGACTGCCGTTACCAAGATATTATGGATACAACAAAACCAAAACAAAATACAAATTCATCATCTCGCTCATTCGGTGGCAAGCGTGATTCTGGCGATCGCCGACCTCGTTCAAACTTCGAACGACCAAAGCCAGAATTTGACCAGAAAATGGTTTCTATTCGCCGTGTGACTCGTGTGACTTCTGGTGGTCGCCGTATGACATTTGCCGTTGCTCTCGCTATTGGTGACAAGAAGGGTTCAATCGGTCTCGGTACTGGTAAAGGTGCTGACACCGCCGTTGCTATTGCCAAGGCACTTCGTCAGGCAAAGAAAAATATGTTTAAGATTAAAGTAACAAAAGAAATGTCTATTCCCCATGAAGTATCTGGTAAATTTGGTAGTTCACGAGTTTCAATAATGCCAAACCGTGGAAAAGGTCTCGTGGCGGGTAGTACAGTTCGTGATATGCTCACTCTTGCTGGTATCAAAAATGTTACAGCAAAAATAAATTCTGGAAGTAAGAACAAATTGAACAATTCTCGCGCGACATATGTTACACTTCTTGCTCTTCGAGCAAAGGGTGGTGTTGTGCCAGCAGTTACATCATTTGTTGCAGAACAGGTCGCAGAAGAAAAGAAAGAAGATAAATAATTTATGCAACTTCATACACTAAAACGAAAAAATCCAAACAAAAAATCACGACTCGTCGGTCGTGGTGGTACTCGTGGTAAACAGTCAGGCCGTGGAGGTAAAGGTCAGACAGCTCGCGCAGGTAACAAGCGTCGCCCACAGCTTCGCGACATTATCAAAAAGCTTCCAAAGCTTCGCGGATATCGCTTTAATTCACCTTCAATGAAGCCAGCACCTGTTAATGTTGGCGCCCTAAATGTATTTACATCGGGTGCGACAGTAACACCAGCAACACTTTTTGAAAAGAAACTCATCCGTAAAGTCGGTGGTGTTCTTCCTTCTGTAAAAATATTGGCAACTGGGGAGCTTTCTGTGAAAGTTGAGGTTTCAAATTGTCTGGTTTCAGCAACCGCAAAATCAAAGATTGAAAAAGCGGGCGGTAGTGTAAACTAAATTCAGTCTGTTCCTGTTTTTTCTGTTATCGTTTTTTATACTAAAATCATTATATGGATCTCGTATGGAGTAAAATAAAAACAGTTTTTACTGACAAAGCGCTTCGCTCTCGCGTTCTCTTTGTTCTTGGCGCCCTTATTGTTTTTCGTTTACTTTCAACAATTCCAATTCCAGGGATTGATCAATTCAAACTTCAAGCATTCATAAATAACAGCCAGTTAATTGGCGTGCTTAATATTTTCTCTGGTGGTGGCTTGTCACACCTTTCTATTTTGATGCTTGGTGTTGGACCGTATATTACGAGTTCTATTATCATGCAACTTTTGACTATTATGTCACCACGATTGAAGGCGATGTATCAGGAAGACGGTGAAATTGGCCGAAAGAAATTCAACAGTCGTAGTCGGTTGCTTACTGTACCACTCGCAGTTATTCAAGGTGTATCGCTAATCATCGTTCTTTCTCGTCAGGGAGTTCTTGGTGACATTACAATGTTCGGTATTATTGCCAATGTTGCAGTTGTTGTTGCTGGTTCACTTCTCGTAATGTGGATTGGTGAATTGATTTCTGAATTTGGTATTGGTAATGGAGTTTCACTAATAATCTTTGCTGGTATCGTCGCAAATATTCCAAAAGAAGTATCACAATTCCTATTTACTTTTGATGTTGCCCACTTGCCGACATATATTCTTTTTCTTGCTGCTGGGTTGCTGATTGTAGCTGCGGTTGTTTTGGTGACTGAAGCAGAAAGACCAATTCCTGTTACTTATGCAAAACAAGTTCGTGGTGAACATGTTGCTCTAGGCACACAAACATACCTACCACTTCGTCTAAATCAGGCGGGTGTGATTCCGATTATCTTTGCGCTTTCAATCTTGCTCTTCCCACAGCTTGTCGGTAATTTCTTGGCGACAATGTCGAGTGGTACATTGCAATCAATTTCTCGTGGACTTCTCTGGTTCGTGAACAATACATGGGTATACTCACTTGTGTATTTTATTCTCGTGTTTCTATTTACATATTTCTATACAGCAGTTACATTTGACCCAGATCAGCTTGCAACAAACCTCCAAAAGAATGGCGCATTTATTCCGGGAGTACGACCAGGTCCAGCAACACGGGAATATATTGCTCGTGTCCTCAATCGTATTACAATGATGGGCGCTGTCTTTCTTGGTTTGATTGCGGTTATACCGCTTGTTATCAAAGCTGTTACTGGTATCACAGCATTTGCGATTGGTGGTACTGCTCTCCTCATTGTCGTTTCTGTTGTTCTTGATTTGATCAAGAAAATGGATGCCCAGCTCGCAATGCGAGAATACTAAAATCCTCTGATGTGTCTGTCAGGGGATTTTTATTTATCAGAGATTCTTCGTGTATAATGAATGTATGAATAATGATTTACGAACTTTCGTTTTCTTCGGTATTGTCGGCTCTGGTAAGGGGACCCAGATTCAATTACTTGAAAAACATATTAAAGAAAAAGACCCAAATGCTGATGTGCTCTGGTCTTATGTTGGTGGAGAATTTAGAAAATTAGTCGCAGAAAATAATTACACCGGATTACTAGTCAAAGAACGCCTTGATCAAGGATATCTTCAGCCAAACTTTTTGAGTGTTAGCATGTTTGCTAATACGCTCATTACACACTTGAAAAAAGACACATATCTTTTGACTGACGGCTTTCCTCGTTCACCATCTCAGACGCATTTGTTTGAGCAAATTATTGATTTTTATGGACGCAAAAATATCGCGCTTATTCATATAAAGGTGAGTCGTGATGAATCAATAAGAAGAATGAAATTACGCGGACGAGCAGATGATACTGATGTTGGTATGAAAAATCGTCTTGATGAATATACAAACGAAGTTTTGCCAGCGCTTTTGCACTTACAAATGCATGATGGATACACACTTTATGAAATCAATGGAGAGCAATCAATTGATGATGTATTTAAAGAGCTTCTCCAGAAAGTTGGAATATAGTCTCATTGCATTTCAATCTTTTTTCGCATAGTATGCGGATGTATGGCAATTATAATTAAAACCCCAAAGGAAAATATCTCGCCTAAATACGCTCGATATTTCCTACGGGGCGAGAAGTAATGTTACCGATTACTGAGTAACTGTGCCTTGTTGTGAAGTATATAAATATGGCAATAATAATTAAAACCCCAAAGGAAAATATCTCGCCTAAATACGCTCGATATTTCCTACGGGGCGAGAAGTAGTATTGCCGATTACTAAGTATTTGTGCTTTTTGTGTAGTATATAGATATGGCGATTATAATTAAAACCCCAGAAGAAATAACAATTTTGCGTGAAGGCGGTAAACGCCTCGCGACTATTTTAGCGAAAGTGGCAGAGATGGTTAAGCCAGGTGTTTCAACACTTGAACTCGACCAATATGCTTATAAACTTATTATTGATGGTGGTGATGAGCCGGCCTTTCTTGGTTATAAACCAGAGGGTCATCGAAAAGGATTTCCAGCATCGCTCTGCACTTCGGTAAACAATGAAGTTGTTCATGGTATTCCTCACAAGGATAAAATTCTCAAGGAGGGTGATATTATCTGTATTGACCTCGGATTGAAACACAAGGGTCTTTTTACTGATCATGCAATCACCGTTCCAGTTGGGTCAGTTTCAAAAGAATCTATTTCGCTAATTAACATAACCCGCACAGCACTTGCCGAAGGTATTGCTGTTGCGTGCGCTGGTAATACAACCGGTGATATTGGGCATGCCATAGAATCATTTGTGAGTAAACGATATGGTATCGTGCGTGAACTCTCAGGGCACGGTGTCGGGAAATATATTCACGAAGATCCTTATGTGCCCAATTATGGTAAGCCAGGGAAAGGCGTGCGACTTGTCCCAGGGATGGTTATCGCGATTGAGCCAATGCTAAACATCGGAAGAGAAGACATTGTAAGCGATAAAGATGGTTATACGATAAAAACAGCCGATGGCTCACGAAGTTCACACTTTGAACATACCGTGCTAATCACCGAGAACGGGCCAGAAATTTTAACTCTTAAATAAAACAAGCACAAAAAGACCCCTTTGATATGGGGTCTTTTTGTGCTATAACGAAGGCAAATAAAAGCAAATAAATATGAGCAACAGCACATTCCATGAATATGTAGAAGCTTTTGAAGTTATCAGAAAACAGGCCGAAAACGAGAATCCTGAACTTCAGAAACAGCTTAACCGGATCCTTGATGTATTAAAGGGAAACCCAAACATCCTTGGCCAGCTTATGAATCTTCAAAAATTCAGATTTTGCGGAACAGTAACTCTTGATGAAGCAAGTTTCCCACTATCAAAAAATTTTTTTTGTACTGACAACAAAAATATTTCAATGAGCGAATCATTCATTTTGGATATTCTTAGTCAGGCAGGAAATGAGTTTCATTTTGTTGGTGATACATTAATTAAACTTGAATCAATCGAGCCAATGGTACGAATGGAAATCAACAAAGAACTTGATAATCCAAAATTATTTTCTGTTGATGAATGCCTCGCTTCTATTAGGTCATTTATTCGTTATCAATATGATGGCAGAAGAGGTCACCTTTTAACCAACGGAATGGATAACATTTTCCCCGTTGAGGATTCATTTGTTAAAGTAAGTTGGAGCGGTTCACCAAGTAAAAAGTGGGTTATTTGGAACGACAAACAAATGTCGGGGCTCAATGATGGGAGATTCCTCTTTATCCCAATGAAAAAGTAACTTATTAGAAAAACAGTCGAGAATAATCGGCTGTTTTTTGTTTTTCAGCATTTGTTTTCGAAAGAAATGATATAATAATTTGAGATGGAAAACTTGAATCCGAGCACAATGCCAAAATTCAAAACTCCTGAAGAGGAGCTCGCTTTTTTGCGTGCACATATTGCTGAGAGGGAAAGAGCGTTTGCTGAGACGGGAGCGAATCGTTCACGAGAAGAAATTGCCCACGAAGTTATTTCCGAATACAAACAACATTCACCAGAAACAGTGCTCCACAAAGAAGCAGTCATAAAAAATGCTGATACCGAGAATCTAGTCCTTCGTCTTCACCCAGAACCGCACGATAATAAAATGGAAGAAATGCTCGCAATCTTATTAGACAAAGGTATTTCAAATGCACTGTCTATTGTTGCCAAAATGAACAATCCACATCTTGATGATGACTTTCATCGTTTTCTTGTTCAGTACCTTGCAAGTACTCATGGTATTCCAGGATTAAAGGAGGGGATGCCACTTTGGAAAACACTTGATATGAAATTGTTTGAAATTACACTTCCTGATGCATCAGATAATGAAAATACAAAAAAGAACTTGAAAGAGTTACTATCTGCTATGGAGCAGTTTTATGCTGGTATGCATTCTGTTGGCGAAAGTCGTCAAAATTATAATCGAAGTCATTTCACTCTTGAAATTGCACTCGCTGAAGGAACTGATCATTTTGTTTTTTATGTATCAGTACCGTCTCATAAATCTGATTTGTTTGAAAAGCAATTACTTGGTGTTCATCCTGATGCAAAAATCATTGAAGTGCCAGATGATTATAATATTTTTTCTGATTCTGGGGTTGTCGTCGGTTCATACGCAAAACTTGCTGACCAGCAGGTTTTCCCGATTAAACTCTATGATGCACTTGATCACGACCCAATGAATATCATTCTTAATAATTTCACAAAGTTGAAAAAGACAGGTGAGGGTGCATCTATTCAGTTTACGATTTGCCCGGAAGATGATGAAATTATTAAAAAATTTCATACAATTCTTTCTGATGTAAAAGAAGGCATGTCTGTGAAAACTGCATCTAGCGTAAGTCGGCAAGTTACCAAGGAATTTACGTCGATTGCCAAAGAACTGATTTTTGGACCGAAGAAAGAAAAAGAAAAGAAAATAAACGAGTCTCATGTTGAATATATAACCGAGAAAATGAAAAGTACTATTCAGGCATCTACGATTCGCATTGTTGCGTCGGCTGAATCAAGTATTCGTGCTAAACAAATTCTCGGTGAAATTGAATCATCCTTCAATCAATTTACTGAGGCGAATCGTAATGGTTTTAACTTTGTTCATCCAGAAGGAGCAGATTTACAGAAACTTATCCATGATTTTTCATTCCGTACTTTTTCTGATGAATATGCCATGCCACTTAATCTGAAAGAATTGGCAACAATTTTCCACTTCCCATACGGTATTGTTTCTCCTCAACTAAAACAAGCAAAAGCAGGTATTGCGCCAGCGCCTATGGAGATAGGCACCGAGGGTGTTGTACTTGGAGTAAATGATTATCGCGGTAAAGAAACAAAGATTCATTTTGCGAATGAAGACCGCATGCGCCATCTCTATGTGATTGGTCAGACAGGTACTGGCAAGACGACAATTATGAAAAATATGATTGCGCAAGACATCATTGCTGGGCATGGTGTTTGCTATATTGACCCACACGGTACGGATATTCAGGATATTTTGAGTTATATTCCTCGGGAGCGTCTTGATGATGTTATTTATTTTGATCCAGCATATACAGCACGACCAATGGGACTCAACATGCTCGAATATGATGCGCGTTATCCTGAACAAAAGACATTCGTCGTAAACGAATTGATGAATATCTTTAATAAATTGTTTGACATGAAGACCTCCGGCGGTCCGATGTTTGAACAATACTTTAAAAACTCGGCATTTCTCGTTATGGAACATCCAGAATCCGGCTCGACATTGCTTGAAATCGGTCGCGTTCTTTCCGATAAAGCGTTTCGTGAGATGAAATTGTCTCATTGTAAGAATCCAATCATTACGCAATTTTGGAGAAATGCCGAGCAAACGACTGGTGATCAATCTCTTGCGAACTTCGTACCATATATCACATCAAAGTTTGATAACTTTATTTCAAACGATATTATGCGCCCTGTTGTCTTGCAAGAGAAATCAATTTTCAATTTCCGCGAGATTATGGATAACAAGAAAATCTTGCTTGTGAATTTGTCGAAAGGCCGTCTCGGTGATATTAATGCGAACCTTATCGGACTTTTGATTGTGAATAAGATTCAAATGGCGGCTTTGTCGCGCGTTGATATGTACGGCAAGCAAATGGAGGATTTCTTCTTGTATATTGATGAGTTCCAAAATGTGACGACAGATTCAATTGAATCAATTCTTTCTGAGGCGCGTAAGTACCGATTATCACTTACCGTTGCTCACCAATACATTTCGCAACTCGAAGACAATATTAAAAATGCTGTGTTCGGTAATGTGGGTTCAATGGCAGTGTTCCGTGTCGGTGCTGAAGATGCGCAATTTCTCGAAAGTAAATTCAAGCCAACATTTACAGCATCAGATATTATGAAAATTGAAAATCGCAATGCTTATATGTCAATGCTAGTGCATGGTCAGCCAACGAAGCCGTTTAATATGGCTACATTTCCTCCACCAGAAGGTAATCGTGACGCCGTGGAGTCAATCAAAGAACTTTCATATCTCAAATATGGTCGCGATCGCGCCGAAGTCGAAGAGGAAATACTGGGGAAGTATAAGCCGAATTAGGAAATGCCCCGTTCCAACCAGTCGGAACGGGGCATTTGTTTTCGGTATCTTTTTCTGTTATGATTCCCCTATTATTCGCTCATTTTTATGTTTATTCTATGAATCCTATACAAGAAAAATCACTTATTATTATAAAGCCAGATGCTGTTCAACGAAATCTTATCGGTGAAATTACAAGTCGTATTGAACGAAAAGGCCTTAAAATCATCGGTCTCAAAATGATGAGTATCAAGGATGCTGTACTCGAAGAACACTATGCTCACATTGTGGACAAGCCATTCTTCCCAGGCATTCGCGATTTTATGAAATCATCTCCTGTTGTTGTCATGGCAGTTGAGGGCATCAATGCGGTCTCTGCTCTTAGACTTCTTGTTGGCCCAACAAAAGCATGGGAAGCAAATGCAGGTACTATTCGCGGAGACTTCTCTCTTTCAACACAATCAAACATTGTTCATGCGTCTGATTCAGTAGAAAATGGTGAAATTGAAGTAAAACGCTTCTTTGCATCAGAAGAAATTTTCTCATATCAGAAAATTGATACTGATTTTATTTACGCAGAGCATAAAAAATAATATTTTTAGCAAATTATATTTGAAACTCTGTCAAAATTGTGTTTTTGTGAATAAAAAACTTGCGTGCCGTATTGAGAAGAGTATAGTGAAAGTAGGGTTATCGACGATGCATTATCTAGAACACTTTTTGTAGGGGATATCGTGTTGTCGTTCGGTGCTGTACGCATTATTATAGTGAACAAATCCGTACGATTCATAATCCCACCTAGCATTTCGCTACGGTAATCGTCTGTTGATAGTCCTAATAAAGAATTCTCTACCTTTTGGTCGAGGATTTTTTATTTTATTTCGGTTATTTCGTTCTTTCCGTGTATAATAAAGACATATTCATAAACTTTATTACTCTGATGACGAATGATAAAAATCTAAAAGTAACATTTTGCGCAGGCGCAGGTACTGTAACAGGTGCTAATTTTCTCATTGAGGGTAATGGCAAGAAATTTCTCGTTGATTGCGGACTCGTTCAAGATACAAAAATTGCTGATGAAGTAAACTGGGAACCATTTCCATATAATCCTGCTGAAATAGACATTCTTTTTATTACTCATGCTCATATTGACCATATTGGTCGTATTCCAAAGCTTGTGAATGATGGTTTTAAAGGTAAAATTGTTTCTACTATTCCAACAAAAGACATTTCTGGGGAAATGTTGATTGATACAATTCAGATACTTTCTCATGATAAGGATCATAATCTTGAGGAAATGTACAATCTCGATATGCTTAAAAAGGTATTTGATATGTGGGAGGCGATTGATTACCATCAAGTTTTGAATGTTGATCACGGATTTCAGTTCTCATACAAAGATTCTGGACATATCTTGGGTTCAGGAATGCTTAAAATTGTTTATAACGATACAGAAATTATTTTCACAGGCGACCTCGGAAATTCGCCATCACCGATTATTCGCGATACCGAAGAGCTTAATCAAGCTAACTATCTAATTATGGAATCTGTCTATGGTGATCGTAATCACGAAGACCGAGAAGTTCGTAAAGAGAAATTCAAGAAAATAATAATGGATAATTATCATCGCAAGGGGACACTAATTATCCCGACGTTTTCTCTTGAACGCGCGCAAGAACTTCTTTTTGAAATTGATTTATTGATTGAAAAAAAAGAAATTCCTGTAATGCCTATATTTCTCGATTCACCACTTGCGATTAAATTGACAAAAGTTTACAAGAAACATGAGCGATATTTTAACGATATGGCAAAAAAGATTATTGACGGTGGTGATGACATTTTCAATTTCCCTGGACTCAAACAAACCGAACAAACTCAAGATTCAAAGGATATTTTACATATTCCGAACCCGAAAATTATTATGGCAGGTAGTGGAATGTCCAACGGTGGACGCATTATTCATCATGAGAAAAACTATCTTCCCGATCCAAACAACACGATACTTCTCGTTGGGTATCAGTCGGCGGGAACACTGGGACGACTTATTCAAAATGGTCAAAAAACACTTCATATTCAAGGAGAAGATATTCCTCTTCGTGCTCATGTTGAAATGATTAGTGGATATTCTGGACACAAAGATTCAGATCACTTACTTGAATTTGTTTCTAAAACTGCGCACACGCTCAAAAAAGTATTTGTTGTTATGGGTGAACCAAAATCAGCAATGTTTCTCGCGCAAAAACTTCATGACAATCTTGGTGTTGATGTTGTAACGCCTGACGCCGGTGATACTGCCATTCTTGAGTGTATTCCCAAAAAATAGTTTTTAAATATTTTAATGATTAAAAATAGAAAAACAGAATATCTTTGTTATAACGGTCCTATTGGTAACGGCGATGCTCATAATCACCTCAAGATTAAAATTGGTATTTCTGGCGCAGCAGAAACAGGAACATGTGGGATTCATGCTCTTGATCAATCAAAAGAACTCGGCAGAGAGGTTGTCAGGCAAGGAGGTGTCTTGGTTACGGGCGCATCAACAGGATTTCCATTATGGAGTGCAATGGGTGCAAAAGAAGAACATGGAATTGCGATTGGTCTTTCTCCTGCGTCAAACGAACGAGAACATGTAGAGACATATCGGCTTCCACTTGATTATCTTGACCTCATTATTTATACCGGATTTGGTTTTCCAGGCAGGGATTTACTTTTTACTCGTAGCGTTGATGCGGTGATTATTGGTTGTGGACGAATAGGCACAGTGCATGAATTTACTATTGCATTTGAGGATGGTAAGCCGATTGGTGTGCTTGAGGGTGAATGGACAATGGCACAAACAATTCGTGATATTATTACTCGCGCCAATCGTCCTAATGATAAAATTGTTTTTGATTCCGACCCGAAAAAGCTTGTAGAGAAAGTGATTGGACTCATAGAAAAAGACAAAAAAATTCGCGAATAACCCGCGAATTTTTTTTGTCTTTATGCACATTTCTTTCTTGCTTGAATTGTATTATAATAAAAGGGTAATATCTCATTCCGTATTCTATGTTGTCGTATGAAAAATTCATTTTTTACATTTATTAAAACTCATTGGTCACGAATACTTTCAGTTGCATTTTTTGTCTTCTTAAGTGGTGTCTACATGTATATTTTTGCTGTTGGTCCGTTTGCACCAGGAGAAAAACTTGATCCAGAATGTCGCCCAACAGATAGTGGTTGTACGGTTGATCTTGGTTTAACCTATACAAATTCAACTCCAACTCTTTCTGCTATTGGTGGTGTTTCAGCTGGTTCAACATTTAGTGGAAAAACTCTCCAAGAAATGTTTGATGATTTACTGTACCCATACACTGTTCCTACTATTACTCTTTCCGTTTCTCCTTCCGCTGGTCTTCGTGAATTTGGTAATGATGTGACAAGTGTTGACTTAACAGCAACAACAACAAAACAATCCGATACGCTTACCTCAGTAGTTTTCAAACGCGACGGAGTTGCTATTGATACAAATACGCCTCCAGCATCACCAGCAGGTGGAACAGAGACATATACCGAACCAACAGATGTTACAACTACAACAACATTCACGGCAACAGTAAATGACGGTACAACAGTTGTTACTTCAAATAGTCAGACATATACATTTGTATATGCTTATTACTACGGTGTCGGGGCACAAGGTCTTACCGGTGCGCAAATTGCAGGATTAACAAAGTCCGTTATTGGAAATACTTCTTCGGTGGCATTTACTTCATCTCCAAGTAGTCAGGTATTTTATTTCGCTTACCCCGCATCATACCCAGCTCTCACTTCTATTCTTGATAATAGTGGGTTCCAAACAATAGCTGATTACACAGTAAGTACGACATCAATTACAAATGCTTATGGACAATCAACAACATACAGAGTGTATGAATATAACAATGTAACAACACAAACATCATTTACTAATACATTCATTCAATAATGCGTAAATCAATTATCGTCACTAGAATATTCACTATTTTTGCAATCATAGGATTGCTCGGTGGATTTGCGTATCAAGTTTTTGCTGCGATCCCACTCGGTTCGAATTTTCAATTAAACTCTCAACTTCCTCTTGATGCACGAAGTGTTGCAACAACAATCACAACTAGAAATGCAATTTCTTCAGGTTCTCGGTATGAAGGTATGGTTGTTTATGTTATTGATTCTGATGGCGCTGGTAATCCAGCAACCTATCAATTACAAAATGGTATTACCAACAGCGACTGGGTAGAATTTGGAAGTGGTGCTGGGTCGGGGACAGTGACATCAGTTTCAGTGAGTACAGCCAATGGTGTTTCTGGTTCGGTTGCGAACAATACCACAACTCCTGCAATTACACTTACGCTTGGTGCTATTACTCCTTCAAGTGTAAATGGTCTAACTCTAACTGCAGGCGGAACTGGGTTTTCAATAGCAGGAGGAACAACATCAAAGACACTTACTGTTTCTAATACTCTCACACTTGCGGGGACTGATAGCTCAACACTTAACATTGGTGCTGGGGGAACACTTGGTACAGGAGCGTTTGCTGCGCTTGGTGCAACGCGTGCTCTCGATAACCTTGCATCTGTTGCTATAAACACTTCTCTTATTTCAGATACTGACAATACAGATGCTCTAGGTTCTGCTACAATCGGTTGGTCAGATCTCTTTTTAGGTAACGGGTCAGTGATTACATGGTCAACAGCACCTTCGACTTCTGATCTTACACTTACTCATTCATCAAATGCCCTTACTCTTGCTGGTGGTTCACTTGTTCTTCCGAATGCTGGTCTTACTGTTGGTGCATCAGTTCCATTTAGTGATTCATCAGGAACACTTACACTTCAAAATGTTGATGTACTTGATACAACAACAGAGGGAACTATTGAAGGGGCTATTGATACACTTGATAACTTGAATCGGATTCAGACACGCACTGTCTTGTTTGGCGGAGATTTCTCTACTGCCGGTGCGTTTACTACCGCTGGTGCATTTGCTCTTACTCTTACATCAACAGCCACAACAAATGTCACCTTGCCGACATCAGGAACACTTTATGGCACGGCAACCGGCTCAATAACTTCATCCCAGCTTGCTACATCTCTCACAGACGAGACAGGTTCTGGGCTCGCAGTTTTTGACACTACTCCAACATTCACTACAAACATAACTGCACCACTTGTTATTGGTGGTACAGGAACTACTTCGACGCTTACTTTCAAAACGACTTCAGGTGTAGGTACAACAAATGCCGACATGATTTTCCAAGTTGGGAATGATGGTGCGACCGAAGCCATGCGTATTTTAAATAGTGGAAGTATCGGTATCGGCACCGCAAGCCCTTCATCGAAGTTAGATATTACGACGAATACTTTAAACCAAACACAAACAACATCTTCTGGGTTAGCGCTTGTAAACACAACTGCGGCAGTAACTAATACACAACAAGTTTCCCCAGCAATAAGATGGCATGGAAGTGGATGGAGAGGTGCAACCTCTGCTGCTGTTGATTTTGATTTTCGTTCTTATGTTACTCCAGTTAAAACAACAGGAATTAGTTCAACCGCTTATCTTGGCTTTGGTTCATCAGTTGCAGGAGGAACATATAATGATGGTCAATTCATAATTAACTCTCTTGGAAATGTTGCAGTTGGAACAGTAACACCAGTTGGATTATTCCAAGTAACACAACCAGGTATTGGTCCTGGTGTTGCTTCAACAACAGCTTCAAGTACAACAGTAAGTGGCATACATACTAATTTTCTAAATTCATTTAGAATCGGAGACACAATTACTATCAATGGAGAAACACGAACTATTTCAGCAATTGCTGGCAATGAATCAATGACAACAGATGCATGGACAGCTACAAACACTGACGCTAGTTATTCTGTTGGTAATACTGGTAGCCGTTTTATTATTAAGGGAAATGGATTTATGGGTACCAACTCAACTGATATTACCGCCCGTCTGGATATCCAAGAGAATTATGGTTCTGGTAATGGTGCAGGATTGGGTTATGTGGCGAAATTCTTTAATGACGGTAATAATGCTGATAGATTAGGTTTACAGGTACAAGCAGGAGAGGATTCCGGTACTGGAACACTCATACAATTCAGAGACGGAGATGGTACTGATGTTGGTGAGATTACTTTCTCTGGTACAACTGCTACATACGGTACAAGTTCAGATCGTCGTATGAAGGATAATATTATAGATACAAGGTACACCTTACAAGATCTTCTAAACATACAAGTTCGAGATTATACTTTCAATACGGAAAATTCTGGTCGTGTATATACTGGTTTCATTGCGCAGGATTTGAAAAATATTTATCCTGATGCTGTGTTTGCTCCTGATGATGGTATTACTGCAAACAATCCAAAGATGTGGTCTGTTGATTATGGAAAGATTACTCCTTTGATTGTTAAATCAATTCAGGATTTAAATCTTAAAATCGAAGGGTTTAAATCTCTCAACCCTGATGAACCAGAATCACTCGGTTCACTTATCAAACAATTCCTCGCTGATAATATTCTTGCTATTAAAGAACTTACCGCTTCCGTTCTCCGTATTAATGGCGAAGTTTGTGTAGACGATGTCTGTGTAACCAAAGACCAATTCAAAGCACTCTTGCAGAGTGCCGGTGGAACATCAAATCTCGTAAGTCCTCCAGCAGATTCTGGAACGGGCGGAGGTATCGATGTGGGAACTGGAGGAGATGTAACTACTGGCGAAGACCAATCTTCTGGCAGTACAGAAACTCCTCCCTCTGATGTTTCTGGCGGAAGTGGTACCGATATACCTCCAGCAGATGGAGGGTCAAGCACAACAGATACTCCACCAGCCGATATTCCTCAAGCAGAACCTCAAATATAAAAATTCCCCTAGGTTGGACCTAGGGGAATTTTTATTCTACTTACCACTAACTACTTTCTACTTACTAGCATTAGCAATACGAGCGAATGTTTCAGGATTGTGTTCTGCGATATCAGCTAGTATCTTTCGGTCAAGACCGATGTTTTTCTTTTTGAGTGAATCCATAAATCGGCTGTATGATATTTCAAATGGACGAATTGCTGCGTTAATACGAAGTGTCCATACTTTTCGTGCATCTGCTTTCTTGTCTCTGCGGTGAGCAAATGCGTATGCTCCTGCGTGATGGATTGCTTCTTTTGCGGCTGCTTCTTTGTTCTTGCGTCCAAAACGGAAACCTTTTGTTTGAGCAAGGGTATTCTTGCGTCTCTTGTTTTTGATAACTCCTCGTTTTACTCGTGTCATAAAATTAGTTTATAGGAAAGTCCAACTGATAATTGTTTATGCGTTTGGCAAATAAGTGCGGGTGATTTTGTTCGACAAATTTAAGCTCTGCATCTTCTTGCCATTCAATTGCTTGGTTCGTGACTGCTTTGAATTGAAGTGGTTGAATCCTGGTGTTCGTGCCAAGATTTTACCCTTTTTAGTGATCTTCAATCTCTTAGTCAATGATTTGTTTGTTTTGATACTCATCCCGTTTAGAAGCAGGTCGCGGTCGTAATCTGAATTCTGCTTGTTAATTAATTGTATAATTCGACTTTTTAATACGATTTTCCCTGATTAGTAACTGCGATCGCGGCTTCTAACGGGACTCATATAATTTGGTGGATAAATTATTTTTCGCGTTCGATAGTAATTGTCGGACCCTTTGGACCCTTTTTGTATGCTTCAGCAATTTTGAAGTTCTCGGTAATCAAGTGAAGTACTCGATCAAGGCGTTCTCTCAAAAATGCTTCAGGCATAAACTTTGAGCGACCAGAGAGGAAAAGTTCAACCTTTATGCGATGACCTTCGGCAAGCCATTCGGATGCCTTTCGGGCTTTCATTGCGAGGTCGTTATCTCCGGTTCCAATTTTGATCTGAATTGCTTTTGTTTCAGTTTTCTTGGCACCTGCTTTAGACTTCTTTTCTTTCTTGTTCTGCTCGTATTTATATTTTCCGTAGTCTGCAATTTTTGCAATTGGCGGATTTGTCGTACTTGTAACTTCAATCAAATCAAGTCCGAGTTCTTGCGCCCTTGAAAGGGCTTCTTTTAAGCTTAAAACACCAAGGTTTTCGCCTGTGGGCAAAATCACGCGGACTTCGCTTGCTCGTATTTGATTATTGATGCGTTCTCTCAAGTGAGTTATGTCAGCCGATAGAAAATAAATAGACTACCTACTGAGGTGAATAATAGCATATTCGTGCTAGTATGGCAATATGTCCGATACTATTCTTGTTGTATATAAAAAACCAGGGCAAACACCCCTTGAAGCAATAAATAAAGCCAAAGAGGAAAGGCCAAAATGGAAACATCTTCCGGTTACCTATGCTGGCCGGCTTGACCCGCTCGCAGAAGGAGCACTCCTTTTGCTTGCAGGGGAAGAATGTTTGAAAAAAGATGAATATTTGGCACTTCCCAAAGAGTATGAAGCCACCATCCTTTTTGGCTTTACTACTGATACCTATGATCTTATGGGTCTAATAACCGATAGTACTTTATTACCCGAAGATACTTCATTTGTTTCTAATATTGAAAAAATTATTCCACGATTTACTGGTCGGATTCGCCAATCATATCCGCCATATTCGTCACGAACCGTGAATGGTAAACCGCTTTATCAATGGGCGCGCGAGGGTAAACTTGATGAGATTACAATTCCATCACATGATGTCTTTGTTGAATCAATTGATGTTTTAGATGTGGGTGAAATCTCAAAAGATAAATTACATAAAAAAATACGCGAAGATATTGCTCGCGTGAATGGTGATTTTCGTCAAGATGAGATTTTGAAACTGTGGGGTGATACATTTTCTCGGTTGGAAACACCGGAGGTGTTTCCAACCCTAACAATTCGTATCAAATGTGGAAGTGGGGTGTATGTCCGAGCGTTGGCTCATGAATTAGGTCAGAAGATTGGTGTACCTGCACTTGCACTTAAAATTGTACGAACTAAAGTGGGGGAATATAGTATTTAAAAAACAAAAACACCCCGAAGGGTGTAATGTTTTTACGAGTGGAACTGGCGAGAGTTTCGCCCTACGGTCGCGGGTACTTTTCCGTCTCGCTTTGCTCGTATGGAAAAGTCTTTCAACTCCCAGACGCAGGCAAAGCAGTTTGCCTGCTCATCTCCACTCAAAAAACAAAAGCACCCCTAAGGGGCGCAATGTTTTTACGAGTGGGCTCTGTAAATCTTAATTTGAACAACTCCTTTCTAGCAAATCATATAT
>CAYXYC010000002.1:35699-44794 GCA_964469225.1 uncultured Candidatus Saccharibacteria bacterium
TGTTTTTACGAGTGGAGATGCTGGGAGTTGAACCCAGATGCAGAAGATGCTTTTGTGTGAATCTACAAGTGTATCTTATTCATTGGTTTTAAATATATGACATAAAGAATAAGAAAGGGAGTCATATACCGAGCTCTTAATTGTCGGAATTTCTATCGAGCATTTAGAAATTCGTAACCCGATAAATTATGCCCATGATATGTATCGGATGTCGATATCACAGACACCTGATTGGCCTAAATTAGGCGAATGCAGGAGCAAAGTTACCAAAATATGGTGACTTTACTGAAGCGACAGTCTTTGCAGATAGTCTTTTGCAAGAAGTTTTAAAAGATTCCTGCGGACTTTACCCGCACACACAAAATGACAGCTCATGTCGAAGCCCGTCATCCCCAAGTATTATGATTTCAATGTTCTCCGAATCTCTCGATCCGTTTCGCGTTTCTTGATTGTCTCGCGTTTGTCGTGCAATTTCTTACCCTTAGCAATTGCGAGCTCAACCTTAATTCGGCGTCCTTTACTATACAATGAAAGTGGGATAACCGTCAATCCTTTGGTGCTATCTTTATCAGCTATGTATTTTATTTCCTTTTTTGATAGTAGGAGTCGGCGTTCACGGTCGGGATTGTGTCCGATATTATTCATCGGCTGGTAGGGAGTGATATGCATCCCAACAAGAAATATTTCACCTCCTCGAATCGAGCAATATGCTCCGGCAAGAGACGCCGAGCTGTTTTTAATGGATTTTACCTCGTGTCCAAGAAGTTCAATACCCGCCTCGAATTTCTCTTCGATTTCATAGTTAAAATGGGCTTTTCGGTTGTCTATATATATAGTCATTTGTTTTATATGACTATCGTAGCAATAAAAGGGGATTTTGCCAAAAGAGTCTTATTTTAAGGGGTTATATATAGTACTTGACAAATATGTCTGTGTGGTATATAATGGTGGCAGATAAATTTTGTAGTCATGTCAGAGAAAAAAACAAATGTTGTTGTAATTATTGTTTTTGCGGGACTTGCCTTGATAGCGACACTTGCATATTTTATTGCAACAGGTCAGTTCTAAGAACATAATCCAACGAAAAGCGAACTCATGAGATGAGTTCGCTTTTTTATTTTTTCGTTCTATTGTGTATACTACGAAGCGTATGAACAATGATTCTAAAAAGAAAAAATCTAAACCCAAAGTTCCAAATATTGGCAGTCAGCTTCTTGTTGCCGTATTTATTTTTATTAGTATTGCGCTTGTGTATTCACTTGTGGCAAAAAAGCCAGAAGAAACTAAACAACTCACCATCTCTGATATTGCGAATGGTGTTTCAAATAGCACGATTGAGAAAATCGAAGTATCGGGTGACATAGCGACAGTTATATATAAAGACAAAACAAAAGGCGAAGCAAAAAAAGAAACTGAAAGTTCGCTTTCTGAAACATTATTTAATTATGGTGTTACTCCTGCGCAACTATCTGTAACACCGATTGAAATAAAAAAAGAAAGTGGATTTGCGTATTGGTTGGGAGCAGTGTTGCCATTTCTTTTGCCTATCGTACTTGTACTTTTCTTTATATGGATGCTTACTCGTCAAGTAAAAGGTGCTGGCATGCAGGCATTTACCTTTGGGCAGTCGCGCGCTCGCATAACTGATCCGAATGACAAGAATAATAAAGTAACATTCAAAGATGTTGCTGGAAACAAAGAAGCTAAAGAAGAATTGAAAGAAATTGTTGATTTTCTTCGTAATCCAAAAAAGTTTTTGGAAATCGGTGCGCGTATTCCAAAAGGAGTTCTCCTAACTGGAAATCCCGGTACAGGTAAGACACTTCTTGCTCGCGCTGTTGCAGGGGAAGCAGGTGTGCCATTTTTCCATCTCTCTGGTTCTGAATTTGTTGAGATGTTTGTCGGTGTTGGTGCTTCACGCGTGCGTGATTTATTTGCTATGGCAAAAAAGTCGTCGCCAGCGATTGTTTTCATAGATGAAATTGATGCAGTTGGTCGTGTGCGTGGTACCGGTGTTGGTGGAGGGAATGACGAACGCGAGCAGACACTCAACCAGATTCTTGTGGAAATGGACGGCTTTGATCCAAATGAAAAAGTTATTGTAATGGCAGCGACTAATCGTTCTGATGTTCTTGACCCAGCACTCCTCCGCCCAGGTCGCTTTGACCGTCGTGTGAAGCTTGATTTACCTGACCGTGCTGACCGAGAGGAAATCCTCAATATTCACTCAGAGAAAAAGCCATTTGCCGAAGATGTGAATTTGAAAATAATTGCTGAGCGCACTCCAGGATTCTCTGGTGCTGACCTCTACTCACTCATGAACGAAGGTGCAATTTTGGCGGCGCGTGAAGACCGCAAGAAAGTGGCGCAGTTTGACCTTATTCGTTCTATTGAAAAAGTAATGATGGGCCCAGAGCGCAAAAGTCATCTCCTTTCAAAAGAAGAAAAGAAAATCACTGCTTATCACGAAGCTGGTCACGCGCTCGTGGCCTCAGTGTTACCTCACGCTGACCCGGTGCACAAAGTATCTATTGTTTCTCGCGGTTCGGCTGGTGGTTATACTCTCAAACTTCCACTTGAAGAACGCAAACTCCAAAGCAAAAAAGAATTTCTCGATGATATCGCTATGGCTCTCGGTGGTTATTCTGCAGAGCAAATGATTTTCGGTGATATTACAACTGGTCCATCGAATGATTTACAGGTAGCGACATCTATGGCTCGCGCTATGGTAACAAGGTGGGGAATGTCTGATACTATTGGGCCTATTGCACTTGAATCAGATGGTGGACGAACACTCTTTGGCCGAGGTGTTGATGATAAAGAATATTCTGAACGCGTATCAGCACTCATTGATGAAGAAGTTTCAAAGATTATGAACAATGCGCTTGCTGTTGCTAATCAAGTTCTTACTGAAAAACGTGCAGTTCTCGATGCTATTGCAAACAAATTAATTGAAGTAGAAACACTTGAACAGGCAGAATACGATGCAATCATAACTTCTCACGGAATTATCCCTAAAAAGAAAGTTGAATAATTCTCATGTTGAATCGTTTTTGGAATTGGTACCAACAAAAATACAATGTAATTGTTCCTATAACAGCAGGTTTATTTTTGTTGCAAATTGTTCATCTATATTGGATGACGACAAATATCGCGTTCTTTCGATTATTTGGGCATCCTTTTTGGAATCCAAATAATTTTTGGAATTCAGTTATTGCTGTTGTTGATTATACAGAAGTGCCGGCAATCATTACGAGTACAATTTTTTATATTCATCAATTTCGTCAGGGGAATCGAGTACGAAGTATTCTCTTTTTGTTCCTCATTAACTCACAATGGCTTCATCTCTTCTGGATTACTGATGAAATTGTGTATGCAATGATTACAGGAACAATACTGATTCCTTTGCCGATGTGGCTTTCATGGTTTGCAATTTTTGTTGATTATCTTGAACTCCCAGTAATTTTCGATACAATTAGGAAATCGATACGATTGTTGCGGAATAAAAAATCATAGGATATAGTAAATATATTATTCCATCCTTAGCTCAGTTGGTAGAGCAAGCGCTTATAACAACAAGCGAGGAAAATTGGAGAAGCGCGTCCGCCCGTAGCTCAGTTGGTTAGAGCACTTAGCTTATACCTAAGGGGTCCCACGTTCGAGTCGTGGCGGGCGGACGGACTTCTTCAAGATTTTCGAGCGCCGTTGTTATATCGAAGATATACTCGCTGGGTCCCTGGTTCGAGTCCAGGAGGATGGACAATATACAAAAAAACGCACTTGAGTGCGTTTTTTTGATTAGAAAATTATTCGTGCGGAATAAGTATTAAACTTGCGGTGAGGAGTACAACACCAATGAAAAATCCAAGTACCATTTTGCCATTCCATTTTGCATGGAGGATGTCTGTTGATATTTTCCAGAGAATAATTCCAGCTGATAGGGTAATCAAGCTTGCTTCAAGTGATTCGTTTCCAATAAATAGTAATCCAAGAAATGTACTGAGTGAAACAAGAAGTGAAATCATAATTGCCTTTTTGCTCCCAACTCCACTTTCAACGAGGAGTACTTGCTGGCCTGTTTGTTGAATTGTTTGATGTCCGAGTACTCCAATAAATGAAGTTAGTCCTATAATTGGATTCATTGCAAATCCTGAAATAACAGCGATACCGTCTACAATATTGTGAAAGAAATCAGAAATAAGAATACGCCAAGTACTCGCGTTTGTGTGGTGTGCGTCTCCTCCCTCATTATCATCGTGGTGGTGGTGAAATTCCTTAAAGACGAGTCCTATGCAAATACTTACAACAAGACCAATGACAGTCCATATAATTGTTGTTCCTGTCCCACCATGTTCAAGACCTTCACGGAGAAGCATAAAGACAAGTGATGCGTAGACACCAAGCCCAAAGCCCTTCATCATGGGGTGATGAAAAAATTGCTCGCGTTTTGGCAATCCTGAAACTATGGCCATTGGAACAACTGAAATAGCAATAAGCGATAGTATGGTATACATCCCGAATGAAATTTAATAAATAATGACTAAATGATTTTTAACTGCCCCGCTTCTCTTTACACATATTTTTATACTATACCATAGTCGTCAAGTGTCTATTCAAAATGAAGGTCTAGATTTTTCTCGGCGAGTGTTTGTGCAAGGAGAGGGAATTGGGCGAGGTCTTTATCGCTTGCCACAAGTGCGATAGCTTCTGTACGAGCGGCTTCCACCATTTTTATATTCTTTATCGCTTCCATGCCAAGGTCGGTGATACCCCATTGTTTATCTCCAGCAAGTAATCCTGCTCCACGAAGAGAGAGATCAAGTTCGGCAAGTTCAAATCCGTTTGACGCTTTGGTTAACGCGCGTAATCTATCAATTGTTTTATCAGTTTTCGCATCAGCGAATAAATAACAATATGATTGATGTTCGCTACGAATCACGCGCCCACGAAGTTGGTGAAGCTGAGCAAGTCCAAAGCGCTCAGCACCTTCGATGATGATTGATGTCGCGTTTGGAACATTCACGCCGACTTCGATGACTGATGTTGAAACGAGAATATCTAGTTTGTGGTCTTTGAAATCCTGCATAACTGCTTCTTTTTTTTGTTTCGTCATCTTACTGTGCATGACACCGATGCGATACTCGCGGTAGACATCTTTCGCCAAGCGCTTGGCTTCAGCAAGTACAGATTTGGCAATAACGGCTTGCTCTTTTTCAGGATCAGGTTCGTCTATTCTTGGACAAATAATATACACCTGTCTACCGGCTTTGAGTTCTGTGCGAATTGCGTCATATGCTTTGTCTCGTTTATCAGGCGCAATGATTTCAGTAATAACTTTTTTGCGTCCACTAGGCATTTGGTCGACAATTGATAAATCAAGGTCGCCATAAATTGTCAGCGCAAGTGTACGGGGAATTGGCGTGGCTGTCATCGAGAGATAGTGTGGAGCGTGGCCTTCTTTTTTTGCTAGTTTCATTCTCTGGTTCGTACCGAAGCGATGCTGTTCGTCAATAATGACGAGTCCTAAGTCTTCAAATTCAACTGATTTTGAAATGAGGGTGTGTGTGCCGATAACGATTGGAATTTCGCCATTCTTTACCCATTTTGAAAGTTGAGCGCGTGA
This sequence comes from uncultured Candidatus Saccharibacteria bacterium, assembly GCA_964469225.1. Taxonomy (GTDB): domain Bacteria; phylum Patescibacteriota; class Minisyncoccia; order Phycocordibacterales; family UBA9973; genus UBA8515. The sequence goes on from CAYXYC010000002.1 coordinate 41,323, forward strand.
TATTGGTGTCCATGTCCTCTCTTGCATCCCATTTCGCCAAACGGCTGATTTACTCGGGAATTTTCGACAACCGCTTCCTGTGATTAATCCGATTGAAATTCCAGTATGATCAAAATATTGCACAAAGTTTTCAAATAATTGTGTTGCAAGAACTTCTGTTGGTGCCATGTAGGCAACTTGAATATTGCCAAAGTTCTGACCGATGGGACGATTTTTAATAACCGCATACGAAACTGTTGCAGCGATAAATGTCTTTCCTGAGCCGACATCTCCTTCGACGAGTCGCGACATCGGTTTGTTTTTAGTGAAATCATCGAGAATACTATTAATTGCTTTTTCTTGGGCTTTTGTAGGTGTGAAGGGGAATCTGGAAATAAAGTCAGTGATATCTTTGTGTGGAATATCAAGTTTGTATGAAAAAAGTGATTCGTATTCTTTGCGTTCTTGTTGGCGAGCGAGTTGTATGAAAAATACTTCTTCGAAGGCGAAGCGTTTGCGGGCGATATCGGCGTGCTCTTTCTTTTGCGGGCAGTGAATCCAGATGAGAGCCGTGTGAAGGGCTGGAAGTTTGTAGGTTGAAATAATTTTCTCTGGTAAGTATTCAAGTATATCGCGCGCACATTGGTGCTTTAAGATTTTCTGAATTGCATGATGAATCCAAAGCGAAGTGATTCCTCGTGATTCGGCATATACTGGATAACCGAATTGTTGTTTTTGCTCGCCATCTTTAAAGAGTGATTCATGTGTATCAATTGGCAAGATATCGTCTTGTTTGATTTCGGGGTTCGTCATCGTCATCCCGTATGATTTACTTGCGGAAACCTTACCAGTTACACGAACAACCGCGCCGTCTTTGAGCATTTTTGCGAGGTACGGCTGATGAAACCAAATTATTGAAAGAGATCCTGAGAGGTCGGTAAGTGTCGCTTGTCCCATTGGGATTTTTGAGCGGAAACTTTTTTTCGTTTTGAGTTTTGAAATTGTACCTATGATTGTGACTGTTTCTCCAACTGTTATTGAATCAATTGATCTAATATCCGAGATGTCAGTATACCGAGAAGGGAAGTGATAGAGTAAATCACGAATCGTGTGAAGTCGAAGTCTATCGAGTGCCTTTTTTTGATTGATATCAATACGAAAATGTTTTTCTATTTTATCAGCGAGTTCCATGGATAGATTGTTTTGTTCCCGGAAAATCATTGCCATACATTATTATTCCCCCAATGGCGATGAGAATAAGAAGGAGGATAATAGCACGGCGTTCTTCCGGTGTTTTCATATCGGCTAGTATACCACGATTAAAAAGCATCGCCCGACTGGGCGATGCTTTTTAATTTACTTTAAAACTTTATTAATGCGTTCAACCAATTCATCGAGTGTGAAGTTTGATTTCACCATGAAATCGGTCGCACCCAAACTCTCTGCCTTTTTGATGTCTTTATCTTCGGAAAGGTTTGAGAAAACAATCACAGGTATTTTCTTTGTCGAAGCGGTACTGCGGATTTTCTCAAGGATTTCAAATCCATCAAATTCTGGAAGTACAAGGTCAAGAAGTACGAGTTCAATACCTTCTTCGGTAATTTTCTTCATTCCTTCTTCACCGTTACCAGCAGTTATAACTTCGTAATTTTCTTTCTTTAATTTTGTAGCTTCGAGGCCTTGTAAAAAGGTGTCGTCTTCTATAATAAGTATTTTTTTGCTCATATATGTTTACGATTATATCATAGTAATTATTCTAACGGCAATGTAACAAAAAATGTCGTTCCTTTATCTTTGGAACTTTCGAACCATATTTTACCCTTATGTCGTTCAACGATATTTTTTGTGGCGTACAATCCTAATCCCGAGCCAACAGCTTCTTTGTCTTGAGCATTCTTTGCGCGGAAGAATTTGGTAAAAATCTTGGGTTGGTCTTCTGGTGTAATACCGATGCCAGTATCATGAACAGAGAATTCAACATTCTTTGACTCCTCATTGTATTTGAGTGATACGAATACCTTGTTTCCTGGTTGGCTGTATTTGAGTCCGTTTTCAATAAGATTTTGGAGTATCACGCGAGTCATTTCTTCGTCACATGTAATTTGTGGAATCGGCATGTCGGGTTTTAGAAAAACGAGGGGAACACCCTTTTTCTGTGTTTCTCCAGAAAATTCAAAAACAGTTTGTTCTACGAGATATAGCGGATCAACTTTTTTGAAATTAAATTTGATTGCAGTATCTTCGGCATGATTAAGTGTGAGAAGGTCATTTACAAGAGCGATCATGCGTTCGTTGCTATTAAATGCTTTTTGAATGAAACCTTCTTGTTCTGTGGTAATTGGCCCGACATCTTTATCGAGAAACATTTTGAGAATCCATTTGAGCGCTGATAGAGATGTGCGAAGCTGGTGAGCAGAAATTGAAATTAGGTCTGACTTCACAGAATTGGCCTGTCTCAGCTTTTCATTCTCCGCTTTTAATTGTTCGAGTTCATTCATATTATTTTTTGATAATATCCTGATTGATTTTTAAAAGTTTAAAACTAAAATAAACAACAAAGGCTATAATAATGAAATCAATTCCAGTGTTGATAAATGTGCCGTATTTTACAGCAGACCCTCCAACATAAAATACTTTTGTTGCGATGTCATTTACACCACCTAATAGTCCATTTAATATTGGATTGATAATATCAATAACGAGAGAACTAACTAATTTTGAAACTGCTCCACCTAAAATAAAGCCGACTGCAAGTCCGAACACACCCTGATTTTTAATAAAGTCTCTGAAACCTTGTAAGCCATTCATATCATTAGAGTATACCAAACGAACCCCGCTAAGCAGATAGTTGTGACATTCCAATTAATGTGTTATAATACGACAAATTCACCAGATTGTTCCATTTATAAAAACAGACCCATGAGTAAAAACACAGTACCGACCACTGAAACAAGAGTCACAACCAGTATTGCCTTTGTGACAGAAATTGAAAATTATTTAAAAAATCGTGGCTACCATCCGAAAAGCATTAATTCAATTGATTCAGAGATGCCGAATGAGTTGCAAAAAATGATTTGGCTTACTCAGCACACAATTGTTGTTGGTGTTAAGCACAGAGTTGAAGATTTTAAGCTTCAATTACCAACAAAAGGCATCTTTCTTCTTAAAAGCAAAGGCAGGGTATATAAAAAAAATGGCTTTTATAAAGAATGCAAAATTAAGCAATTGTTTCTGCTCTGCACAAAACAAAAAGAAGTAATACAAGTGTTGGTTTGTAAACACCACGAAACTACTTTCTTCCTTGATAACATTAAAGAATTCAAGTACTTAAATGACAAAGAAGAACACAGTAAGGGGTTTGAAGTTGAATCTGCCTGTTGAGTTATGATTTTAAAAAAAGAGGCTTGCGCTGCAAGCCTCTTTTAATTTGAGCGATGAGTTAAAATATGATAGGGTATGTGAGTGTTATGGAGCCGTGTCAGAGTGGTCGAAC
>CAYXYC010000003.1:0-4925 GCA_964469225.1 uncultured Candidatus Saccharibacteria bacterium
AACTATTGTTCTATTTTCCTCCAGGTACTGAAATGTTTTACTTCCCTGGGTATGCTCCCCGACCTTAGGTCGGGGTCACGCGAGTTTATCGCGCGGGGTTCCCCCATTCAGAAACTTCCGGATCACAGGTTGCTAGGCACCTCCCCGAAACATATCGCCGCCATGCCGCGTCTTTCATCGCCTTTTTTAGTCTAGGCATCCGCCATATACTCTTAATTTCCTATTAGGAAATTTGAAAACCTCCTCACACTATTTTGAAAACAAAATAATGCAAGGCAGTCGATTTCACTTTCTCTGGAACCGCTTCCGTCTGAAAATGAAATCTAAATTTTATTGTTTTTTCCCGCGAGAAATATCTCGCGGGATTTGCGTCCTGTTTCCGACTCTAATGAAAAGACCCTGACAAAAATTGTTAGGATAACAGCGAGTCGGAACAGCATTCAGTTTTCAAATATCATATTGCCCTTCGATTCACTCAGGACTGGATGTCTTCTAAACAAAAAACCGCCTTTCGGCGGACAAAGGAAAACCCGTGAGGTTTAACTTCTCCGCAGATTTTGATGATTTGTATTTATTAACATCGTTGTCGTATTCTATACTATGCCAATATGGAAGTCAACCCCGTAGTAGATTTTGGCAAAATATCCTCAATTATGAGGATATGCACGAAAGTGCTTTGCCAAAATTCACTACAGGGTCAAGGGTTTATATTAGCCATTAGCTACTAGCTTTTAGCCATTATAAAAGAGCATATTTTAGCTAACAAAACCCCCATTTTTGCGTAAGCAAAAATGGGGGTTTTGTATGAATTATTTTAATTTAAGAGAAGCTAAATCAATATACCCATTATACTTAGGATTTTCCTTTGGTAACCTCTGAAGAATTCGTAGAGCATATCCTTTACCTTGAATCCAATATGCCTTCCCTCCAAGCCAATCAGTACTATCTCCAGTTATAAAATTATTCTTACCAAAAGTAACTTCTTTTGTATTTAATATCTGTAAATCATCTTTTGAGATATTCTTATTGTAAAAAATATCAATTCTATTTACTTCATTATCATTATTACCAAAATTTTTATATTGTTGATTTACAAAAATATAAAATGGTGTATTAGTTGTTGGCCCACAATCAGGTGCGTCACAAAAATATACATCCTCAGAAGCAGATAAGTAACTCGGATAATCAACAGAAAATAAATCAGTTGTGTAGGTTTTTTTGATTGGAATAAATTTAACGGTCTCTTCCCAAGTTGAAAAATTTAAAGCATTTTCATATTTCAACAATCCATTTATTATATTGGGGTCGCTAGGATTAGGGTATTCAATAACACCAATATACTTATCGGGATATTGAGAATCTCCCCAAAACAGAAAGACCTCGGCACTCAGACCAAATGCATTGAATTGAGAGCGACACTTTTTATCTTTTTCAGAAAGAGAATAATTACTAGAATTCTCATGACCTATAAATATTGGACCTCCACTCCAACCATCTGGATAAGCAACTAACAAACCAATATCCATATTTTTATTAGACAAATTACCGTACCCCTTATTAACAAGTGAGATAGAACAATCTGGCATTTTTGATTTAAGGGTATCCATTAATGATACTTCGCGAGATTTTGAATATACCCTCACCCCTCCCTTATTTGTTGTCGTAATCTCATTTCCCTTTTCAATGACCTTGTTTTCAGCCCCACTCATTGGGTCTTTAATGGCATATTGAAATGTTACATTAAGAGCTGAAGAGGTATATGTTCCTATATTTGATTTTTCATTCACAACACGAACCATTTCTTTGGGTTGAGAATTACTTATTTTATTTTCTATAATAGGATTTTTCTTTGAAATATAAACTGCATAGATACTACCACCGATGATTATTATAAATAGTACCCATTTCAAAATTGGAGACATTTTGTTTTTCATATATCGTATATTATCCCTTTTTAATAAACAAAAAACAAGTTCAACAAAAACCCCCCGACCTTTGGTCGGGGGGTTTTTGTAATCTACAAGTGATAGAGTCGATATTATCGAGAAGACATATCGTTTGAGATTCGGTCGATTGCACGTCCAGCGGCTTCCTTACCGCCGAGACCAAATGCAAGACCCATTGCTATTGCAAGAGCTGCGATAAGACCAGTGAATAGAATCTGCATAAATGCAGATGCAATGCCGAGTTCAGAGAGTGCAATGATGAATGCGAAAATCCAGATTGCATATCGAGTGATTGAACCGAGCATGTTTGCTGAACGAACATTTGCCGCTTTCGCGCTCGCAGTCACGATCTTGCGAACAGTATCAGAGATGACTGTTGCGATAACGAGGACAAGCGTTGCAATGATAACCTTTGGCAAGTAGAAGAGTACTGATTCGCGAAGGAAATCATTTACTTGTGTGAGTCCCATAATCTCGAGAGACACCATCAAGAAAACAACAATGATAAACCACTTTACAAGCCATCCAATAAATCCACCCACATTGAGTGTGAGGCCTGCGCGATTCATCACTTCGTGAACACCTGCACTTTCAAAAAGTTTATCAATCTTCAAAGCTCCAATGAGCTGTGCGATTGCTTTTCCGATAATAGAAGCGACAACCCAACCAATGATAAACAGAATAATCGAACCCAAAAGACTTGGGACGAAATTAATAAAACCGTACCAGAGATTGAGTAGTGATTCACCAAATACTCCTCCCCATGTTTGAATAAACATCATAGTTTCGTATATCTAATACTTACAATAATAAAGGTACTTACAAAGCTTCGACCCTTTTTTCAAGTACTACTCTTATTATATCAAAAATAGCCCCCGAGGGACTATGCTTTGAGGAAGTATGTGGATAACTGTCCAGTGTCTATTAGGCGCTCGTGAGGCAGGTCAAGAACATCGCAGACGAGCTTGTCGCGCATTTCAACGCGATATTTAAATTCATCAGTATCAAAAATTACATAATCCAGCTCCTTGCCGATTTCAGCTTCGAGACCTTTGATAACTTGTTGGAGAACATTCTTGCGGAATTTGTCCCCCACGAGAAGAATATCAATTCGGCTCTTTGATTCACCAACAAAAACACCAGATACAATCATTAATTTAATTTTACCAATTGGACGGAAACGCTTGAGCATATCTTCTTCAAGAAGAATGTGTGGATCAACAAGAAGATCACGGATTGGTTCCAAGTACTGGAATGTTGGATCAAGTTGCCATGCTTGAACTTTTTTCTTTGCTCCGCGATAGCCTTCTTTTGTAATGAGTTTGTTTTTAATAAATCCCATTCCCATAAGTGCATTTATTTCTTTGCGTGCTGTTGCTTTTGCAACACGAGAACGACTCGTTATATCTTCAAGCTCAAAAGATACACTTTCGTTCAAAAGGAAAAGACGCATCATTCTTACGCGAGCCGGTCCACCAAAAAGTTTTGCCAGGGTATCCATACTATATGTACGGACTAGTATACGCCACAAGAAAAGACCTCGCAAGCACCAAAAAAGCACCCTATGATGGGTGCTTTTTTTCTTCTGTAAAATTCATTTTTTCAATTTCTTCACGCAGAGCAAGGCGGAGTTTGTTTGAAGGTGTCGGTGTGTAAAGAGCACCGCATATTTTACAATAAAATTTTTGTGAGTATCGAAAATAGGATAAGTTTTCTAAACTAACAACCCCACTACTTCGTTCTTCAATCTTGTTTGTCCTTCGAACAATGCTTCCCTTACAACCAAGCGTGACTGTACAAGGCTCTCCCATCTCATCTATATGATGCATAATAAACAAATTATTTTCGCGAATTATAGATTAACGCTGTTTTCCTGTCAAACAAAAAGAACCCCGAATGGGGTTCTTTTTGTTTGGAGGTTATTTTAATGTAACCTGACCACCAGCTTCTTCAATCTTCTTTTTAAGATCTTCAGCTTCTGCTTTCTTCATACCATCCTTGAGAACTGATGGAGCGCCATCAACGAGATCTTTCGCTTCCTTAAGACCAAGTCCGAGAGCTTCTTTAACGACTTTCATAACTGCGATTTTCTGCTCACCTGCTGCTGTTAATTCAACAGTAAATGCGTCCTTAACTTCTGCACCTGCATCAGCACCTGCGCCTGCAGCTGGAGCAGCAGCAACCGCAGCCGCTGAAACTCCAAATTTTTCTTCAATTGCTTTTACAAGCTCATTGAGTTCGAGAACCGAAGCACCTTCGAGTTCTGAAAGAAATGAATCAAATTTTGCCATAATATATTTTAGCTTTTGGCTGTTAGCAATTAGCTACTAGCCAAAAATAATTTTAATTTTTAATATTGTGCATTTTGCTAGAAGCCAACGGCTAAAAGCTAGATGCTATTATTTCGTTCCTGCAACTGCGTTTACTGCAATAGCCAAACGCTGCATTGGAGACTTGAGCAAGTATGCAATCTGTGAGAGTAATACCTCGCGTGGAGGAATTGTCGCGATAGATTCCATCGCCTGCTTATCCATATACTTCCCTTCAAACATTCCACCAACTATAGAGATGTTTTCTTTGTGCCCCTTCTGAAAGGCATACACTTCACGTGCTGGAGCCAATAAATCAGTTCCATACGCAACAGCGATTTGTCCTTCGAGAGCTGGAAGTTCTCCGTCAATACCACGAGTTGTAAGTGCGCGCTTCAAAAGCGTCTTCTTTGCAACCATGTATCCGACACCTTCTTTCTGAAGATTGCGACGGAGTGTATTCACATCAGCCACAGTCAACTTGTCGAATTTCACAAACACAGCAGATTGAGCGTCTTTGAGCGATGCATCAAGATCAGCAACAATCTCTACTTTCTTTTCTTTTTTTAATGCCATAATTTTAGATATCCCTAAAATAAAAAATCGACCTTGTAAGGCCGCGTAAAATCATCTTCAATACCAAATGGGTAAAGTGAGTGACCTCGGAAGG
>CAYXYC010000003.1:5025-32555 GCA_964469225.1 uncultured Candidatus Saccharibacteria bacterium
GGCCGCGTAAAATCATCTTCAATACCAAATGGGTAAAGTGAGTGACCTCGGAAGGATTTATCTGCCCCGCCGTGGCGGGGTGAACCTTCTGTCTACGGCGTACGGGGAATACTATATACCCTTTATTTCATTCCGTCAAGCACCATAAGGGTAATCAATCCGAGAATAATCATCCCCGTAAAAGCCAATATGACTTTAAATGAATGCTTGGTAAACATGTATATAGTGTAACATGAACCATCATAAATAAAACCCCTGTCCCCCGCTTTAATATCGCCCAAAAAACAAACTAGTCATTATCCTTTGTACTCTATCTTTTCTTTTTTATTATTTACCTCTAATGCCTACAATTCTCGCATATGCGAGAATTGTAGGCATGTATAATAATGAGAGGAAGGAAGATTATTTATTTAATAAACTCCACCCAAAATCTCACAGTATCGTACGAGCAGTTATTATAGTTACTAGCACTCGCTCACATTTTCGCATATGCGAAAATGTGAGCGAGTGCATTCGTGTCTAAATTAAATTAAAAAGTATCAACAGTAATTGTGTACGGCGTTAAATATCCATTGAACAAATTATGCGCCGTATCTTTCATGTAAACTTTCACCTTATAAACTCCGTCAGTCAAAATCCCCTTTGACATATCACGCCATGTTTTTGCACAAGTTGTCGTACCGTCAACACATGTTCCACCTGAATAGAAAATTTTATAAACATTTGGATTGCCATCTTTTTCTACTCGTATCGAAATCCAATCAACTGGCTCGCTTGCCACAAGTCCGATTTCAAGTGGACTTGTCACTGGATCAACGGTGACATTACCCGTCGTACCACCAAATTTATAACTTGTAATTTCTGGTGGAGTAGTATCAACAGGGTCAGGAGGTGGAAGAGAAAGCACTGTTGTATTCACAATATACTCTGCGGTTGTACTGTCTTCTGCTGTCACAGTATATTTAATCGGATTTGTAAAATCTTTGACCTCACCACTCGCCGGAGAAATAGTAGCGCCGGAAGATATAGATATATTTGGAACAAGAGCGCCAACATCAGTTCCATAAGGCGCAACAACAGAAATCTCGTGAGCTTGTTCGTTAATAGAAATTGAAATATCTTCAGGTGCATTCGCAAAAGTAAACGAAGTGATCACTTTTTCGCTACTCAATGCCGGCGGAGTATAAACATATGTACCATATACAATCGATGCTCCACTTGAAGTTGTGTAATAAAATGCCTGCGAATAATCATTAACAAAAGTTGAATAAGTGCAATCTGCTGTTGTTGATTCAACATTACTTCCGAAAATAAATCTGAAATTAGTGTTCGGTGTCATCCCGCTATTTACTGTTTGCATATATGATGTCGCCCAATTTGTAGAGTGAACAAAATTTGTAACACCTAGATTATTAGCTTGCACAACAACATTATGTGAATCAGTATTACAAAGAAGATATTTCCCAAGATAAGAAATTTTTTTATTTATATCAAAGTTTTTTACATGCCCTGATGATTGAGTCACTGTCACTGTGTAATGAGCAATAGATCCATCAACTGCTGTCACGGTGTATTCTACGGGTTGAGTAAAATCTTTCTCCTCCCCACTCGCAGGAGAAATAGTCGCACCATCTGAAACAGTAATTGTTGGTATGAGATTTGAAAGTGATGTTTCTGCTGGCACAACAATCGAGATACCATAAGAATCGTTTATTGTCACAGTCGGTGCTGGAGTTATTCCTGAAAATTTAAAATTTGTTATTCGATTAAATGACAAAGGATCAAGAACAAAAGAATCACCTAATTTTGTTTTGTAATAAAATGTCTGAGAATAATCATGAGTGTGTGTTCCATTTTGACAATCGACTATTCCACTAGCCAAATCGCCAAAAATAAAATACATATTTGTATTCGGTGTCATTTCTGTATTAACTGTCTGCATATAAGGTGTTTGCCAGTTTGTTAAACTGATAAACTTGGTCACTTCCATATTATTACCTGTCACAGTCATTGAGTGAGTATCTGCATTACAAACAACAAAATATCCTTCATATAGGATTTTATTTTGTAAATTAAAATTCTTTCGCTGACCTGTTTCAGGTGACGCAACAACATTCACTGTACGCGTAGCTGTAGCCATATTTTTTGACACATCTGTTGCAGTATAAGTAATGGTATAAACACCTATTATTGTCGTATCAACAACACCATCAATCACGACATCGCGAGCGCCATCAGTTTCATCAAGAGCAGTCGCTCCTGCTTCTGTATATAATTCACCTTTCGTTATATTCATAACACTACTTCCCACAAGAGTAATCACTGGTGGTGTTTTATCAATCACAACACCGTCTCCGCCACCATTACCTGTATCAACATCTCCACTACTACTACCTCCTCCTGAACCGCCACCATTATTCGAAGCTCCACCTAGAGATAAATCATCCTGAGGAGGAGACCAGAGATTTGGATCATTTGGTGTAACCTCTCCTGTTTGTTTTTGGTCGCTATTTTCTTTTGTTTCTGGTTTTTCTGAAGAAGAATTATTTTCATTCGAAGTATCATCTAAAATCAATCCTGTTGTTAAATCCTCGGGTGGAATAGCTGACGCAAGAAGAGATAATTTTCCGAATGATTTAGCGAGCTTAACACTCTTGCCAAAAAGCCACGCAATTGAATTCGCACCTGTGTTCATCACAAAAGTTGCACCTTGATATGTTTTAATCAGAACAGTTTTTGATGCCACTCCAACAGGATCAGCCACAGCTAAAATTGATTTTGTTATTTTGTGACCTAAAGTTAATTTAGGAGTATTAATACATTGTTCATTTTCTTTTTGAATTGAATTTGATGAGAGTTTATCGAGAGAAGAACGAATATCAGAAATAATCCGACCACCAGCCGCTTTCATGTAAACATCCGTGAAGCTGTGACCATTCGGATCTTTTTCTTGTGTACCAATATGTACATTAGGAACAAGAACTCCGCCAAGTGTTTTCTTTGCGAGGTTCGCGATCACAAAATCATTATCCGATGTTATATATTTTCCACCACCGGCAACGAACTTTGCGGGAGTAGCTACACTATATACACCAAGCGATTGAGCTGGAATACCGCCAGTTTGATTTGCAACTTTTTCATAAAAGTTATTGGAATAAAAATTGCCCTGTGAATGGGCAACGATAAGAACTTTTTGTGTATTTATTTTCTGGCTAGCATCGGTGAGCATTTCAACGAGATCATAGTCAGATTTTTGATCAAAAAGACCTTGTTGTATTACATCAATAATATCTCCAGCTCCCCCGATATGTGAGGGGTTGTATAGGTAATCAACAACTAAATCTTCATTTTTAAAAGAATGTCCAATTTTTAAAGAAATTTCTTGAGAATTCTTTTTTGCATCATATTGATCATTTAAAATCCCATTTATAGTCAATACCGTATAACCATTACTTAAACAACTTGAATTAATAGCATAAGTTAACCTTGGTAACACAAGGAAAAAAATAAATAATGTAATTATAAATCTTTTTAAAAAATACATTTTATAACTTACTTAAATCTAAATCACAACCATATGGTAATTTGTAACTTCCTAAATTAGAATTATAAAAATCTCTTTGTGCTTTTTTCCTTTCTTCTGTATTTGACTGCCTGTTTTCAATGAAACTAATATAGTTTTCTGTTAATTTTGTAAACTTTTCAATATCATTTCTTGACACAGATTCTCCTATACAGTTATACCCCCTAGATGTCTGTTCCGCCACAGCAGTTACCGTTTCCTTATTAACTAAATCTTGAGTCATTTCCATTTGAAGTGCGAGTGCATACTGCAAAAGCACCGCACGGGTTTTCGCAGAATTTGGATACTCCTTAAAAATTGCCAACTCAACATCATCACGAATATTGTTTTTATTTGCATCTATTCCCTGCACCGTCTTATCTGCCTCAACACCAGGATCAGGAGGTAAATTCTTGCCCATGACATCATCAAGAGTAAGTTTTGTAGAATGAATTTTTGCAACAGCTTTCGCTGTTTTTTCAACAGAATTAAGATGAATGATTCCAATAGTAGCCAAAATCACAAAAAGAGAAATTATAACACCAGCAACATAAAGAAGAACTTTTTTCAAAGTAGATTTTTTTGTATCCATATTGTTTAATTATATCTATCGTTACAACAAAAATAAACCACTTCGTCAATAATCTGTGGATAACTCTGATAACTAAAAATTTAAACACTCAACCATCTAATCTAAACCTGCTTACAATTCTCGCATATGCGAGAATTGTAAGCAGGTTGTGTTCGGCTTCTAATTTAATTACAAATTAAAAACCTTTCTTAACTTTTTGTCGTTATTTACTTCCTCAACAGTCATAACTTCAACATATTTCCCGACTTTATAATAATCAGATACATACAAAATTTCATCAAGGCATGGATATGGATACACCCAGACACTTTTCTGAAACTGAACAAATCCAAGTTTTTTAAGTTGAAAACGAAGAGCATCACGAACTTTGGAATACCTCACCGGCAAATCAAACATCACCATCCGCCACTTCCCATCCCATTTCTTTGGTTTATTTATCTCAAGTAATTCTAATGAAAATGATCGTAATCGCGACTCCCCTTTTTTAGTAATCCGTACAGTAGTAACCCCACCCTTACTTTCCACAAATTCAATCATTCTGTGGCAATGAAGATTATTTATAGATTTATATATTTGTCTTTTTGAATAACCTCTTTTGTTAAACATACTTAATATTTGAACTCCATTACCCAACGCAACTGCACTCATAGCCACAAATGGCACAACAGAAATTGCTATAACAGCAAGAATAGTTTGTGAAAGTAATGCCTTATTGTTATTTAATAAAAATTCTTTAATAATTTTATTTTCATTTAAAACTCTCATGTCCTTAATTCTCGCATATGCGAGAATTAAGGACAACTACCCTATATAAATTAAGTGGGTTGAAAAGTGGAAAATAAGGTATATACTGATGAAAATTGAAATCTAGATAGTATGAAAACAATAATTGTTATCTTGCTGTTGTGTATTGGAATACATGACACGACCCTGGCTCAGACGCCATGCGACACCTGCTCTTCTTCTCTCACAGAATATACTCTCGTGCAAAACTGGACTCCCTACAACGGAAAAGATTCCCTTGTTTCGTCTGCTTGTATTTATGAATATGGTTCATATCGCAAAATGGGAATCCAATTCAAGGATGGAACAAAACAAATTTTGTGTATCCACTATCGTGGCAGCTGGAAGATTGTAAAAATGACAAATACTACAATTATTCTTGCTTATAAGAAAAAGGCTTTGTTTTATGACATCAAAACACGAACGCTCGGATGTCCGTGTATGCAAAATCAAAAACAACCTCCACCTTCACACGATACGCGTGATTAGATTCATGGGAAATTATTTTAAAAAGTCCATCGTAACAAGATGGACTTTTTAAGTGAGACAGTATAAGGTAATACAAAACATTCTTTATCTTATGAATACATTAAGCCAAGGAACAATTAGAATTATTGTCTCCTTAATCTTCCCTTCTTTTAAAGAATCCATCCTTCCCAGACCGCAAGAAAAAATACTTTACGGGATGAAACCTTTTACCAGAAAAACAATCGGAAAACCACAAACGAAGAGGGTGAAAAAATTCCAAAAGAAGCACAGAAAACGATAGCCATATGCTCAATGAGTGTATGGCTATTTATTTTACGAATTGATTTTTTTGTGGTAAATTCAAAGATATTCGCGGTTCCCCAAAAATAAAAAGGGTAAACCAAAAAATCTATGCGTATACTCAATAAAAAATTATCATTTCTTTTGGCGCTTGGTGATATATTCCTATTTACTATTTCTCTTGGAATTACATTGCTCGTTCGGTATGGCAATACCATCTCAGAAAGTATCATATCCAGACATATTGTTCCGTTTGCTATTCTATTTTTTATTTGGATTCTTGTATTTCTTATTGCAGGATTGTACGAACATCGCAGTATTATTTTTCGTAGAGAATTAGTATCTATTGTTCTTTCTGCTCAAGCGGTTAATGCAATTCTTGCTGTTCTTTTTTTCTATTTTATACCACTGGCACAAATCGCCCCAAAAACAAATTTATTTATTTACCTTATTATTTCATCGTCACTAATTATTCTCTGGAGAACACGAGGAATACAAAACACACATACAACAGAAACAGTTCTGTTCCTCGCTCACGGACCTGACGCAGATGAACTAAAAAAAGAGATTGAAAACAAAAAAAGTTATGGGATGAATCTTGTAAAAGTAAGTAAAGATGAGGGTATTCCAAAAGACATACACCCATCTATTGTTGTTTTTGATTCCCACACAAAAATAAATCTTTCAAAAGATATTTATTCGCTTATTTTCTCGCATGTGAGAATGATTGATATTACACATGTATATGAAAATGTATTTGGCCGTGTTCCACTGTCTGCTATAAATGAAAGCTGGTTTCTTGAAAATATCTCTGCGCATCCGAAAACTATCTATGACATGACAAAAAGAATTATGGACACAATTATCTCAACAATTCTCACGATTATAACTTTGCCTATCTATCCGTTTGTGATGCTCGCTATTCTATGCTCTAGTCACGGACCAATTTTTATTTTCCAAAAAAGAATTGGGAAAGACGGAAATGCTATCACCATTCCAAAATTCAGAACAATGTATGTAAATGACGGAGGAAAGTGGGTAACTGAAAATGACAACCGTATAACAAGTATTGGGAAATTTTTGAGAAAAACTCGTATTGATGAATTGCCTCAATTATTTTCAATATTAAAAGGAGATCTTTCTCTCATAGGACCACGGCCAGATATTTACGACCTCGGATTAACGCTCGAAAATGAAATCCCCTATTACAAAATCAGAAATGTTATCAAACCAGGTCTTTCAGGTTGGGCACAAATTGAACAATCAAATCCTCCACAATCAATCGAAGAAACACGAATGCGTCTTGCTTACGATTTTTATTACATAAAAAATCGTTCACTTACACTTGATATCAAGATTGCACTTCGAACAATTACAACACTTCTCTCTCGCGCAGGGCGTTAATATTTATATGCAACACAAAATACTCATCACTGGTGGTTTGGGATATATCGGCGCAATGCTCGTGCATGAATGTGCACGAAATGAATCAGTATCATCAGTTCTTGTAATTGATAAAAACCCGTCATCATCTCTCTTTGCCTCTGACTCAAAAGTTACTTTTATTCAAGCAAATCTTGCAGACAATACATGGCAAAAAAAAGCGACAGAATTCGCGCCTGACATCGTTATTCATACTGCGTGGCAAATTAGAGAACTCTATGGAAAAAGTGAATTACAGACGAGATGGAATATTAATGGATCGGAAAATCTTTTTGATTTTGTATTTAGAACACCCTCAGTAAAAAAACTTGTTCATTTTTCAACTGTCGCATCATATGGTGCATATCCGACAAATACATTTGAACACCACTTTACTGAAAATGAACCGTTAAGGAAAACAAACTATCGTTACGCAGAAGAAAAGCGCGTTATTGAAGAGAGCTTGAAATCAAAATATGAAGTAGCACGATCAAACGGAACAGTCCCACAAGTTTTTGTTGTCCGACCAGCATCAATTACTGGACCTCGTTCTCGCTCGCTTCGTGAAAGATTTGGACTTCAATCAGCTCTGACTGGACGGTTCAAGAAAACATCGTTTTTTCACGCGCTTGTTTCCTTATTTCTCAAGCGTATACCACTAACAAAAAAATGGTGCCGACAATTTGTTCACGAAGATGATATTGTTGATGCAGTTATTCTTCTCGCATTTAGTACACCACACACAGGTTCATACGATATATTAAATCTCTGTCCCCCGGGACCAATTACAACGGGCGAAGAAATGGCACAATATGTTCATAAAAAACCAATGTACATAGCACCATGGATTATTAGAATCGCATTTTTTATTTTGTGGCATATAAGTTGTGGCAAAATTCCAACAGGACGAGGTGGATGGAAATCATACGCATATCCTATTGTTGTTGATGGATCAAAAATAACAACAAAATATGGATACCAATATTTCTATACGGGCAAACAAGCATTCACTGAAAATAATGGACGGTATTTAGATAACAAATAAAATGATTAATAGAATAAAAAAATTTCTGTTTTCAAACACAGATACACGGCAAACATTTGCTAAAAATACATTCTGGCTCTCTTTGAGTGAAATTATTGGACGACTCTTGAGAATGATATTGATTATTTATGCCGCACGAATTCTTGGAACAGAAGGTTGGGGTATTTTTTCATATGCACTTTCTCTTGGCTCTTTAATTATGATCTTCTCTGACATTGGATTAAATAACCTCATTACTCGAGAAATTACACAAAAAAAAGAAGGGTACGAAAACTTCATATCAACAGCGCTTATAATTAAGGCAATTATTCTTGGGATAAGCATTGTTGCACTCCTTATTATTGCACCATATATATCAAATATTCCGGAAGCAAAAAATCTTATACCATTCATAGCAATTATCCTACTCTTTGATTCAATACGAGATTTTTATTTTGCAATAAACCGTGCATTCGAAAAAATGGAGCGCGAACTTATTGTAAAAGTATCTATGAGTATTACGATGCTCGTAGTTGGAATAATTTTACTTACTATATCTCCTATACCTCAATCACTTGCAATTGGATATGCACTCGGATGCATAGTTGGATTTATCGTTGCATTCTTTCTTATAAAAAAAGATGCCCATAAAATTTTTTATCATGCAAACAAAAAACTAACAACTGAAATATTGAAAACGACTTGGCCACTTGCATTAATTGGTCTTATTGGAACCATTATGGCAAATACAGATATATATATGCTTGGGATATGGAAAAACGCAAATGAAATCGGACTCTATTCTTCTGTTCAGAGAATTCAGCAGTTTATAATGATCATTCCTTCAATGATAGGAACGGCGAGCTTCCCTATTATTTCACGCCTTGCTCACAATGATTTAGAAAAATTTAAATCCATGTTTGAAAAAATAATGACAACGATGTTTATAATATGCATACCAATTGTTCTGGGTGGATTATTTCTTTCTGACCAGATAGTTTTACTAGTTTTTGGATCTGAATATGTAAACGCAATACCAATTTTCCGAGTTCTAATTATTATGCTTATTCCAGCATTCACTCTAATTCTACTCTCAAATGGAATTTTTGCATTTAATAAACAAAAAAAAGTTACAGCGGTTTACATTATTGGTATGATTTTAAATGTTTTCTTTAATATTATTTTAATCCCTCCTCTTGGCGCAACAGGGTCGGCTATCGCAACTCTTTTGTCTTCAGTTTTTATTACAGTTCTACACTGGAAACATATGAAGAATATTATTTATTTTAAAATTGGCAATAAGCTAAATAAAATATTACTTGCATCAATAATTATGATGCTGTGTTTAACTTTGTTAAAAGCATTTGAAATACACACACTTATTATGATAATACTTTCTTCTGTTATTTATATAATACTGTTATTCATTTTTAAAGAGCCAATAATTAATGAATTCAAAAAAATCTATGAAAAAAATTAGTGTTTGTATCCCGACATACGAGATGAATGGCGCAGGAAAATATGTATTAAAGAGGAATCTTGACATACTTTTAAAGCAAACATTCACAAATTTTGAAGTGGTTATTTCTGACAACTCGGAAAATGATGAAATAAAACATCTTTGTGATAATGATGACTATAAAACACTGAATATAAAATATTTCAAAAACCCAAGAAAAGGGATGGCACAAAATACTAATGAAGCTATTAAAAATGCAAAGGGGGAGATTATAAAAATACTCTATATGGATGATTACTTAGCAGGCAATGATTCACTTCAAAAAATTAAAGATAACTTTAAGGGTTATTGGATGGTAACTGGATGTGAACATGATGATGGCACACGAAAATATAATCCACATTACCCAAAATATAATAAATATATATATCTAGGTAAAAATACTATTGGTTCGCCCTCAGTTCTTTCAATTAAAAATGAAAACATGCTTTTGTTTGACGAAAAAATGACATGGTTGCTTGACTGTGATTACTACAAGCGATTGCATGACAAATACGGAAATCCTTCAATCCTAAATGAGATAAATGTAGTTATCGGTACAAGTAAAAACCAAATAACTCATATTTTACCATCAAAAACTAAAAGAAAAGAACTATTTTATATGGCAAAAAAATACAAAAGGGAGCTTTTTAAAACCCTGAAATTATGGTAAAATAGCTCATTATCTGAGAAATTATTATTTAACTTATAATTCATATCATGATACCTGTCTTACGACCAACAATTGACGAACAAACAAAAAAAGAATTACTAGAAGTTCTAGATTCTGGGTGGTGGGGTTTTGGACCAAAAACACAAGAATTTGAGAAGAAATTTGCCGAATATGTTGGTGCTAAATATTGCGTAGGCATGAACTCGGGAACATCTGCTCTTGATCTTTGCCTTAAAGTATACAATATTAATGGCGGTGAATTAATCACAACCCCAATGACATTTGTCTCAGATGCTATTGTCGGTGAATGGAATGGCATGGATGTAACCTTTGCAGATATCGACCCAGAAACACTTTGCCTTGACCCAAAAACAGTTGTCATAACACCGGAGACAAAGGCAATTATTACAGTCGATTCACATGGTCGTCTCGCTGATATTAATGGTCTTCGAGAAAAATTTAAAGGTTTAATAATTGAAGATGCTGCACACGCCATGTACACACCGGGCGCTGGAACAGAATCAGATATTACTATTTGGAGTTTTCAGGCAGTAAAAACTATGCCAATGTGGGATGGTGGCGCAATTACAACAAACGATGAAGAAATTTATAAGAAATTAAGAACACTTACATGGCTCGGGGTTGAAAAATCAACATATGATCGTGTTGATAAAAAAAAATACACATGGGACTATGACATAACTCAAAGCCAAGGAATAAAGGCATACATGACTGACGTGCAAGCAGTCGTTGGATTGGGACAACTACGACGCCTTGAAAAAACAAATGAGCGTCGCCGAGAGATTGAGCAATTGTACAATAATGCATTCAAGGATATTCCACAAATCACCACCCCCGAACACTCACACACAGTTCAATATTACACAATGAAATGCGAGAAAAGAGATGAACTAAGTGAATTTCTTGCAGAAAATGGCATCGCAACATCTGTTCACTTTAAACCACTTTCTGAAATGACATATTGGAAAAAAGCAGTTAAAAGACCGCTACCAGTAACAGAAAAAGAGTGGATTCGTCTTCTTTCTTTGCCTGTTCATAATGCTCTTACAAATGAAGAAGTCGCATTTATTATTTCTAAGGTAAAAGAATTCTATGGCAAATAAAATACTTGTAACTGGTGGAACCGGACGGTTAGCAGCTGAACTAAAAAAACATTTGGAGGCGGAATATGTCGGTATTGAACATTGGGATTTTATTTATGATGTTCCTAAAAATGAATATGACTTGGTTATTCATATGGGCGCCTACACAGATGTAGCAAAAGCAGAGAAGGAAGCAGAAAAATGTATGCTCACCAATGTACTTGGAACATTTAATATAGTCCAAGCATACAAGGACACCCCAATTATTTACATATCAACCGAATGGGCACATAAACCACTTGGAGTATATGCTCTATCAAAACAACTCGGTGAGGAAATTGTAAAAACACATCCCCATCATTTAATCCTTAGAACATTATTCAAACCTAATCCATGGCCATTCGAATATGCTTATGCGGATCAAATGACACAAGGAGATTATGTAGATGTAGTAGCAAAAATCTTAGCTGATATTGCAAAAACTTGGGATAAAAAAACTTCCAAAAGTGGTTTTCTTGGAACTGAACGTAAAACCATTCTTGAATTAGCTCAAAGAACAAAGCCAGATGTAAAACCTAACTCTGTGAATGACTGGAATGCAAAATTAGGTAAAACATTAGTACCATATGACTACCAAGATTAAACTTCCTAATGTAACTCTGTGTTGTATAGGATCTGAAAAATACAGAGACCAACAAGAGAATGCTTTAAAATATAGTTCGCAAGATATAGACTTTGGTGCGGTAAAAAACATAATTGTAAATACAAACAGCATAGATGAATGGAATAAAGCTGTTGTGTTTGATTTAGGAGACTATATTGATACAGAATTTGCCTTACTTATTCACCCAGACGGCTTTGTTATCCATCCTGAAATGTGGAATAATGAATGGCTTAATTATGACTTTATTGGCGCACCGTTCCCTCTTCCCAAAGATGATTTTTCTTACAGAGATATTAACGGAAAAATACAGAGGGTTGGAAACAGTGTATCTTTACGTTCAAAAAAACTTCTAGATTTACCTAAAAAAATAAAAATGGAATGGAAGCCATTTCATGGATTTTACAACGAAGATGGATACATCACAGTCAATATGCGCCATGTGTTTGAAGAAAATGGATGCACGTTTGCACCATTTGAAAAAGCCATTCATTTTAGTCGAGAGATGCCCTTACCCGAAAACAAAGGACTAAAAACATTCTGTTTTCATAAACATTTTGGTGAAAATAAAAAGTATCCAAATTTTGAAACTCCAGAAAAATTTTCCTTAAAAAAATACCTCATAGGATTAATTAAAAATCTAATGAGAAGATAATTTCGTCTTTATATTATGAAATATATTATAAGTAGATATAATCATGACATGTCTTGGTTGAAAGAGTATACGGATGATTATGTGTTGTATGATCGGAGTGAAAAACCCATAGAGGGATCTATTGTAGTGCCTAACATAGGATCTGATATTTACGATAAATTCACTTATATTATTGATAATTATGACAATCTGCCCGACGTTGCAATATACACAAAAGCAAATATTTTTAAATACATTACAAAAGAAGAGTTTGAACTCATAAAGGATAATAGAAGTTTTACGCCAATACTGTCAATGAAACATAAAACTCGCTTCCCTATTTGTTTTTACTGGGAAGGTTTATATTATGAAATTAATAATTTTTGGTATTTAAAAAGTCATCCTGCAAGAAGAAAAAACGAATTAGTAAAACTACTAGGGATTAAATATAAGTTATATTTAGGATTTGCACCTGGATCAAATTATATAGTCCCAAAAGAAAACATATTGAAGTATTCAAAAGAATTTTATATCTCATTAAGAGAATTTTTAAATTGGACAGTCTACCCTGGGGAGGCACAGATTATTGAGCGGTCGTTATATTACTTGTGGTCTGATTAACCCAATCACAAACCTATGATTGTCACGGAGATATATAAAGGACAAGGACTTGGTAATCAATTATGGTGCTATGTGGTTACCAGAGTTATAGCGCTTGATAAGGGTTACTCTTTTGGAATTAAACATCCAGAGTATTTTAAGTGTTTGGACTTTCTAAATTTAGACTTTGGAGAAAGGGTCATTAACGGAGAAGGACATGAAGGAGGTCCACCGACTAAATTACCTGACACTATCAAACATTATTACAAAGAAAAGGTAACCCTCCACCCGAAAACAGGAGCAGATATTAGGACATATGATGCTCAGTTAATAAATATTGCCGATCACACAAAGATTGATGGGATTATGCAAGATGAAAATTATATTGCTCACAGAAAACAGGAGATTAAAAAATGGCTAGCAATTAAACCAGAAAAAGAATGTTTGAAATATTCAAAAACAAATATATGTATCATTAATTTTCGTGGTGGTGAATATATAGGCATACGAGATGTGTTTTTACCACAAAAATATTGGGGTGATGCTATTGCGCACATGAAAAAGATTAAACCTGATATGCAATTTGTGGTTGTAACAGACGACCCTAAAACAGCGAGAAAATTTTTCCCTGATTTAGAAATTTCTCATGATTCAATTGCAAGTGATTACTCCATCATACAAAATGCATATTACCTGATACTTTCAAATTCAAGTTTTGCATGGTTTCCCACATGGCTAAATGAAAAAGTACAGTTTGTCATAGCTCCCAAATATTGGTCACAATACGATACGTCTGATGGTTATTGGGGTACAGGATATAATATTACAAGCACATGGCATTATCTTGATAGGTCAGGGAAAATGTATACGTACGAGGAATGTTTACATGATATTGAAAAATATCGTACCGGTAATTATATCGACACTCTTCCCCCTTCTCGTGAAAAAAGAATATATTGGTTATTTTTTGTTAATCTCCAACGCAAAATAGAAAAACTAAAGAAATTAATTTTCAAGAAAATTAATAAAATAAAATATGCTTTTATTGTAAAAATAACAAGTTTTTTATATACTTTTATTTCTATCCTCAAAAGCACTTTGCCACAAAAGAAAAGTAACGGGGATAGTAAGTCATATAGAAATAATATAAAAATCTATGATGTCTTTACCTATAACGGAGAAGCAGACATTTTAGAGATTAGACTCAATATTCTTTATAATTTTGTTGATAGATTTATTATTGTTGAAGCACCAACTACTTTTTCTGGATTACAAAAACCATTATATTTTAAGGAACAAAAAGAGCGTTTTTCAAAATTTTCAGATAAAATAACTTATTTTGTAATTAATGATTATCCACAAGATAAAGAAATTTGCGCCTTGGCTGATAAAAGTAAGAATGTTCCTTATGGCAGCGCTGAACATTGGCGGAGAGAATTTTACCAAAAAGAGAGCGTAAAAAAAGCATTAGAGAATCTAGACGATAATGACGTGTGTTATATCGGTGATGTAGATGAAATATGGAATCCTGAGGTAAGTATTGATTATAGTAAAGATACAGTTTACAAAATGAAACAAATCGTCTATGTATATTTTTTAAACAATAAATCAAATGAGCCGTGGCTCGGTACAATTGTTACAAAATATAAAAATATAAAAAATGCATGTTTAAATCATTTAAGAGCACGAGATTACACTGCTTTTACATATGTAAAAAATGGTGGATGGCACTTTACATCAATTGGTGGATTTGATGAAGTATTGAGAAAATTGAGAGATTCGTATACCGAAGAAACATATAACACAAAAACGGTTCAAGAAAATCTATCTAAAAGATTTGGCAAAAAAGATTACCTTGGTAGAAATTTCACTTTTTCTATTGACGAAGAAAAACTTCCTCAATGCATCACTCAAAATAAAGAAAAATATAAAAAACTCTTTAAAGGAGGTAGTTAAATTGTAATAATATTGCAATTTAACTATATAGACCAATTTAATACAATACCTACTAAAGAAATATATTATAACTTTTTGTAAATTTTAATTAGTTTATTTACTGGTAATTTACTAAAAAATTTTACATACACACTGTATAACGCGAATCTTAAATACGATAATAGTAATATTTTAAAATAGTTTTTATATTTCCCTTTGTATTTTTTTATATAAGATAGGTTCTTTTTGAACACATGCGCCCGATTTTTATAACTCAAACTATCAGCGCGAACCATATACGCAGTACTATATAGTGGTAAATTCGCAAACTTACCAATCGTTCCTAGTTTTAACCAAAGGTCATAATCTTCTAAATGTATCACCTCCTTGCTCTCACTATATCCCTCAAATTCAAGAGCTTTATCTTTGCGAAATAGCACGCTCGAATGTACAAAATAATTCTTACCTAAAATCTTAGCTCTTAATTTTTCATCTGTTTCTGGAAGTAAATATCTAAATAATTCCTCTCTATTTTCATTTACAATAATCACACCTGTCCCAACCAAAACGTGGTCAGGGCTGGTATGTAAAAAATCAATTTGTTTCTGAAGTTTATTTTTATCTACCCATTCATCATCATCATCAATACGAGCAATGTACTCCCCTTTTGCTTCTCGAAGTCCTCTATTTAAACTTTTTTGAATACCAATATTTTGCTCATTTTTAATATAGCGTATTCTTGTATCAACATTAGCGAATTTAAGAACGACAGACTCAGTCATGTCTGTTGATCCATCATCAATCACGATCAATTCCCAATCAGGATAGATTTGATTAATGACACTTTCTATAGCCCATGAGATTCGATGACCACCATTATATGTTGGCAATATGATTGACACTAATTTGTTCATAATTATATTCGTATCCAATTTTCTGGCACTAAATCACTTGTATTAATAATTTGATCATTAAACCATTTCTTCGGAGCAACTACAATTTTATCTTTATTTTGATTAAACCATGCTCCCCACCAAGAGAATGAACTGTTACAAATAACAAAGTTTTTACATGCTGACATTAAAATCAGATGCCCTTCGGCATTTTCTCCTGAATACTCTTCTCCAACAAACATTGTAGGTAAATCAAATTTAATATTTTCTTCGCACCACTTTATATCATCAGAAAATACATATATTTTATCTATAATCGTTTTATTGCTTATAATAGCTATCCCATTTTTATAATAATCAATATTTACAACTTCATGGTGAGCATTACCAACATAATCCCCTCTTCTAATATGGACACATAAAGAGTTACTAGATTCTATTTCTTTTTTTAGTTTTTTAATATTGTCTGGTAAATCTTTATTAAGTGTAAAATCTTTTCGAATTACATCTTCATATCCATTAAAATATTTAAAACTTTGCCAGTATCCATCTAAATAAACATTCTTATCTAGATTACAAATATCAGGATCAAATCTAAAACTTTTCTCTTGTCCTTTATGTCTAATTAATCTTCTAATAAAATCTAAAGAGCGAGTAATAAATTTATTATTATGCAATCTAAATAAAAATGGAATATCATACCTGGTGGCCAGGTTAGCATTTATGTTAAAAACATTTAAATCATAGTTTCTTTTTGTAATATTTTTAAAATTAAGATTAAAAAAAGAAATATCTAATTTAAGATCTGTATTATTTTTTAACGACAAAACTCGTCCCAGTGCATACTGAAACATTTGATTCCCTAATCCTCCTTTTAATCTAACGATTATCATTTAATTATCGTGCCTTTTCAGTATCAAGTGCGTTTATCCCCTCTTCTCCATATTTAAAAGATACATTTAGTAAGCTCGGGGCAAATTTTGTAATTGGATTTTTATTTGAAATTTCAGTAATTTTATTAACATAAAACATACCTTTGTCATATAGAACTTTTTTGTCTTGTTCAGGAGAAATCCCAATTAAAACAGAGTATAAACCGACATTACTAGTTAATAATTTTACATCCATATAATTTTGTCTAACTAAAGAATTATCTATAAGATTGTTTATTGATTTTATTTCTTCTGCCATTAAAGATTTTTCATTATCCTTAATTCCATTTTTAACAATGCGTCTAAGTTTTATATGATAAGGACTAAATGCATTACCTAGATCAACATTGTTGCCAATATAAGTATTGTTTAATTCACGGAAAAATTCTAATCTTTTTACATAAGACATTTCTGGAAATTGAGCTAATCCTTTATTAATTTTATTCGGCTTAATAACAACATAGTTAAAAACTATACAGAAAATAATAAAAATTATTATTAAAAATAAAAAGTTAAAACTAGAATCATCTTTTTTGTTATTTTTATTTATTTCATTTTCTTTTTTAGGTATATCTTTAATACAAATATTAGAAACAAAGGCAATTATTAAAGCAACAACAAACCATCCTATAATTGTTTGGAATAACATTAATCCTTGAATTATAAATGAGGTAAGTCCAGCAAATAGTGCCATCAAAAAAATACCTTCTTTATCCAGATTTAAAATTGCTTTCTTTATAAGAAAGAATAGTAAAACTATATACAAAAATACTAACGAAACTAATCCTAGTAAACCACCAGTTACAAGTTCGTCAAAAAATATATTATGAGATTTGTCTACCCAGTATTCACGAGCGTATCCTGGCGTAAGAATAATTGGATTAAAATATTTACCATATACATATTGATATGTATCCCCTCCCCAGCCGAGAACTGGGCGATCTTTAAAACCTTCCACCGCAATATCCCAATAAACAAGTCGGTTTGGACCAGCTTTCTCTGCTACTAAATTACGGAAAGGTTTTATTCCTACAAAAATAAAAACAATGAGAGATACAATAAATATAGATATTCCAGAAATTATAAAAACCTTACGCCATTTTATAGATTTTATTTTTCTAAAAATTAAATACAAAACAAATAGACCAATTCCTACAAATAAAGAATATGATCCAGTTTGAGCAAGACCGATTGGACCAAACACTGCTCCAGGTGCCTGAATAATAAATCCAGATAAAGTTGGGTCAAAATATGCTGTAATAATAGCTATAATACCTATAATTCTTTGAAATTTTGTATTACCAGCAAAAGCTAGACCTAAACTAATAAAAAATACAAAGGATAAATATATACCTGTCCAAGAAGAATTACCAATAGAGAAACCTGATAGTGTATTTAAATCTAAAAATTTTGAATATTTTACACCTATGTTTGTAAGTAAAGATGCAAGGGTAAATATAATTCCTGATACTGAAAAAACTGTAAATAATTTATACCAATCATCAAGATTTTTAAAAACTGAACTCGTAATTAAAGAAAAAACAAACAAACAAATCATAAATATCACACCAGTCCCCTGATCAAAACTACTCCAAAAAGAAAGGGATGGTAGTACTCCTTGTAATCCTGAGATTATCAAAATAATCACATACAAACCGAAACTACCAAGAATAATATTTTTTTGGATAAATCCAACATCTTTTTTGTATAATTTACCAATCAAATAAAGTGAAATAAGAATAAGTGTTACTCCTTCAATAAAAACAGATTTTGCAAAAACTGATCCATAAAACCCACGAGTAAAAATCATAAACGGCAACAAAAATACAGTCGCCAATATAATTTTCTTTAAAATTAAATTCATATAAGCTATTATACAATACATACACCAAACAAAAAACCACCCCGAAAGGGGTGGTTTTTTGAATACATTTTAAGGCGTATTAACCATACTCTATAAACTAACTATTATTAAGCACTAGTTCGTGACAATGAAGTCAAACCAGACTTAAGAAGGTCAGTCAAAGCTGTGAAGCTTAGAGAGTTTGTTGAACGTGTTGTATCTGATGTTGAATCAGTACCGAACAATACTGCAGTTCCCTTCAATCCTGTAAGGATTGTTGTAGAACCACCAGCACCACGAGCAACGACTGCTGTGATATCAACATACATTACATCACCATCATTTAGAGTGTAGTACTCGTTATCAGCACCACCGTTTGTTGTAGTGTATGTACCTGATGTTGTGTAAGTGTATGAACTAACTGATGTAGTTGCATCACCACCATCGTAAGTTAGAGTAATTAACTCTTTAGCTCCGGTAGATTCATCGTCACCGTTTAGGTAAACTGTTCCACCTTTAGCTGTAAGCTTAAGCTTAAGCTTAGCAGTTGCAGATGTTGCAGCACTTGAACCGTTATCATTTGGTGTGATTGAAGCTGAAACAACTTCAACTGTTGGAGCAATTGAGTAGAAGTACTGAATTGTACCTGATGCAACACCAGTCATTTCTGTACCATCTGTCAATTGATCACCTTGATCATTTTCAGCAATTACCAATGCGCGACGTGTAGAATCCAAGTCCGCAGAAAGATAATCACCTTCATCAAATTCACTTACCTGGATATCATTCACATCTGCTTTAACAGTAAATGTGTATGTCTTACCTGCTGTAAGAGTTTTGTTAAGATCGTTGAATGTAATAACTTCTGTTGTTCCTGCACTTGAAGTCATAGATTCTGAGTACTCTGTACCATCAATAGTGAAGTATACAGTAGGAGTAACAGCATCTACGTTTGTAGCGTTTGTAGTAAAGAGGAATGGAACTTCATCCAACCATACGTTAGATGTACCTTCCAACTTCATTGTACCCTTCAAGAGAGTAACACCCTTTGTGTCAGAAGTTGTATTCACTGTCACAATACCAGCCTGAAGAGAAGAATCAACATTGATCTTCAATTCTGTATCAGCTGCTGTTGAGAATGAAACAAATGAGATACCAACTCCATCACCTGCAGTGTCATAATCCATTGCTGCTGGAATAAGTGAACCTCCTGAGTCTTCAGTAGTTGTAACTCCTGAACCATCTACATAACGAATGTTATTTATAGCAACAGTCCATGAATCAGAATCAATATCTCCTGAATCAAGATTACTTACAGCATCAGCTGAGATATAAAACTTTTCAGTTTTATCAGCCTTGATAACTGCACCACTCAACTGAATTGTTTTTGAATAAACACCAGTTGAATCCTTTGTAAAGTCAGATGTAGATGCTGAACCGATTTTTGTTGATCCCATCCAAACATAAATGTTTGAAAGGTAATCAGAAATACGATCTGAATCAGCGGCATTATTACCAGTTGAATCAAATGTTAATTTGATTGAACTTACATTAACGTCACCATCTTTTGATGTTTTAGCATCAAAACCTGCAACCTGAATATTCTTCTGACCTGATCCAATCTCTTCATTGTTCAATGATGAAATCTGATTCATTTCAGAGATTGTTCCAAATGTACCGTTCAAAGAAACACCTGATGTTGATCCACCAGTTGTTGATGGAGCTGCTGTACAGTTACTTGCAAGTGTCATGCCGTTTGGGCAAAGAGCACCACCAGTTGAAACTGAACCACCAGCTGCATTAAGAGCAGCACGAGTCATAGGACCGATTTTACCATCGGCTACGAGACCCTTTGAAGTCTGAAATGCTTTGACAGCAGCCATAGTCTTAGGACCAAACTTACCGTCAACTGTGAGGCTTGCGCCGTTTGCATTCAAGACTGTCTGAACATCCATGCGTTCCTGTGCAGTGTCAATTGGACTTGAGAATGTTGCTGCATTTGCTGCAGAAGCAACACCAAGACACAATACAACCGCTGCGAAGAACTTCACAGAATTTGAATTGAATTTTGACATAATTTTCTAAATTTTTTAATCAAGATATTTACACCGTTTCGCCAATTTCGACGGTGCTCTAAAATAATTTCAGATGCACGCTTGGCACGAATATAAATACCTGCGCCTCGCACCATGTATTGCTACACAATGAAAAGCAAATGCCCACCTGCTTCATCAGCATAATATTCTTCTCTCTATCAAAGTGGAGAATATCGTGATAATCCAAATGAGCGCGTGACAATTCTATAAGCAGATATGGCACACAATATTTCAAGCTCTATCTCAAGAAAAAATGCGCATAACATACTATAAAGAATTAGTTTCGGAAAAAAGGCCTTTTCCCCGACCGAAGTCGGAAAGCCAGATTGCGAATCAATGAGAACCCATCTCTATCAAAACGGGAACAAAGAAAGCAATCTGTTTGACCAGATTGATAAACAAAACCGAGCCGTGTAATTATTCGGAATCAATACCACACGGTATTTTGTTTTCAATGATCTATCCCTTGAAAATGACCCTAAAAAGGCATTCATGAGGGATGTTACATATTAGCATATTTGGACGAAAAACGCCAATAGCAATATGCTCCCCTATTATATAGTACGACCCCTAAACGAGGCAATAGTATCAACGCAAATTGTGGATAACTCCACGAGATACACAGTTAGTAGATAGTAGTAAGTAGTTAGTAGAAAATACAAAATCATCAGTTCACCCCCCCCTACTTACTACTAACTACTTTCTAATTACTGTATCTGATATTTACTCCAGCGCTTCGCGCCAACTCGCTTGAGTTTTCCCAACGAGACAAGGGTATTTAGTTCCCGCTGAATTGTCTTTTCTGAGCATTCAATAAAATGAGTTGAAATGTCCTTTATAGACACCCCATCACCTGATGCACTTTTGTCTTTAATCATTTCAATAATCCTTTTTGTTCTATCTGCTTTATCAACAGACGGATTCGTATTTTGTGTCTTTTTTATTTTAGGAAATGTATATCCATTTGATTGCGGTATTGTAAAAGACATTTTTATATCTGTCCTTTTGTCCTTTATAAAGGACTCTTTGTTTTGAGGTATATTTGCAATATTACCCGCAAACATTTTCTCATCAAGAGCAAAAGAAAGTCCTGAATTATTTCGTTCAAAAGACTTCCAATCTTCGGTTAAAGCCAAGAACTCACGATTCAAAATATCCTTATTCATCTGTGAAATAAATCCGATTGTATGAGCTATTTCAATGAGTGACAAGATCTCGGAAATTCGTGCATTTGACCGGGCAATATTTGCCTGTTTTTCAACCGGAGAAAGTAGGGAGAATGCAAAGGCGTCAGACATTAACTGAACCCCGTGGAAGCGAAGTTTGCCCTTTATTGGATCTTCGGTTTCCATGCAATCAGTAACCATATAAAGCGCAGTTATTAGTCTGCTTGTCTTTTTCTCCGTGTGGCTGTAATTAGGATTTAAGGCCAATGTTTGCAAGCCGAAAGACTCGGTTTGTCCGTATGAATTCACGCCTGTCTTTTTTGTGTCTTTTTCGTTATTCATCTGTCTTTTTGAGTAAAAGGGTGTTCCTTTTTTGTCTTTAATTTGTCCATTATATACAAGCGGGGTTGCTACTGCAACCCTTGATAGTAAGTAGCAAGTAGTTAGTAGTAAGTAGGCAATATGGGGAAGTTAGTAGATAATAGTAATTAGTTAGTAAGAAATGCATTCCTACTACTTACTACTATCTACTTACTATATTCTACTAACTAATTACTTCCCTCTATGTGATATAATTTCTAAATAATTCACACATATACACATGGCAAAAAAAGATATTGAACAAGATGAAAATGAAGAAATAATTGACCGAAAAAGAAACAGGAAATCCGCCGACAAGAAGCGCACAAAAGTACCACTAAAAGACGAGACGAGACACAGTATTTGGGGTCTCGGTTTTCTTGTCGGTGGACTATTAACTCTCCTATCGCTTTTTGATATGGCAGGAGTTGCCGGTGAATATATGTTCCGATTTTTCAATTCTCTTTTTGGTCTCGGATACTATCTACTCCCCCTTCTTCTTATCGTTGTTGGTGTATCATTTATGCGACAAGGAAAAATCAATATTGCTCATCTTCATATGATATGTGGTGCAGGAGTTCTCCTCGCATCGCTTGGTATTATTGATATCGCAGACAATGGCGCAGGCGTATCAACAAGCATCACTTACGGCGGATATATCGGCAGTATTGTATCGTGGCCTTTTATTAAATTGTTCGGTGTTTATGCGGGCATACTTATACTTGGCGCGATACTTATCGTCTCAATCATCGTCCTCTTTGATGAACGACCAAACTTGATGCCAATGTGGCAAAAAATTCTCAACTTCCTCGGACAAGACATCAAAAATCCATTCAAGAAAAATGACCCTCTTGTTATTGCTGAAGGATATACCGAAGAACCAGTGAAAGAAGTTGAAGAAACTACCACAGAAAAAGAAGGCGCACCATCACCAATGGACTACGACGAAGAAACCCCTGTTGAGAATGGTGAAGAAGAATTCACACAAAAAAAGAAATTCAAAACAACTTACACACCTCCCCCATTAACCCTTCTTGAGAAAGATAAAGGCAAGCCAAATGTAGGCGACCTGAAGGGCAATATGAACATCATTCAGCGAACTTTGCTCAACTTCGGCATCTCAGTTGAGATGGACGAAGTCATCATTGGTCCGACTGTTACTCGCTACGCCCTGAAACCTGCCCAAGGCGTGAAGCTCTCACGAATCCTTGGACTCCAAAATGACCTCTCACTCGCACTCGCTGCTCACCCAATCCGTATCGAAGCACCTATTCCAGGTAAATCACTCGTAGGTATTGAAATCCCTAACAAAGTAAAATCAACCGTCGGACTCGCCACACTTCTCTCAGATGAGAAATTCCAGAATTCTCCAAAACCACTAACTATCGCTCTCGGTCGCGGACTCTCAGGTCGCGCGGTCTTTGGCAACCTCGCCAAGATGCCTCATGCGCTGATTGCCGGTACAACAGGTTCAGGTAAGTCAGTTACGATTCACTCTGTGATAACATCGCTCCTGTATCGCAATGGACCAGAAGATATGCGCCTCTTGATGGTTGACCCAAAACGCGTTGAACTCACTCTATATAACAAAATCCCCCATCTTCTCACGCCAGTTATAACCGACCCAAAGAAAACAATTCTCGCGCTCAAATGGGCAGCAAAAGAAATGGATCGCCGTTATGACATACTACAAAACGAAGCTGTCCGCGACATTGAGTCATACCACTCAAAAATTTCTGGCAAGAAAAAAGACGATACTATTGAGAAAATGCCATACATTGTAATCATCATTGATGAATTGGCAGATATTATGCAAGCGTATCCTCGCGAACTTGAGTCCGCTATCGTTCGCCTCGCGCAGATGTCCCGCGCTGTCGGTATTCACCTCATCCTCTCAACACAGCGCCCAAGTGTGAATGTCATTACAGGTCTCATTAAGGCCAATGTCCCTACTCGTGTCGCCCTCCAAGTGTCATCACAAATAGACTCTCGTACAATTCTCGACCAAGGTGGCGCCGAGAAATTGCTTGGTGCTGGAGATATGCTCTATGCCACAGGTGAAATGTCCCAACCAGAGCGTTTGCAGAGTGCCTTTATTTCTGAAGAAGAAGTAAAGAAGGTTGTCGAATTCTTGAAAAAACAATATATGGACGAACTTCCTGACACGATTGAACTTTCGGGCTCAATTGATAGCAAAGGTAGTGCGCTCTTTGGTGACACTATGGATGATGACAATGGTGATGACCTCTATGAAGATGCTCGTCAGACTGTTATTGAATCGGGCAAAGCATCAACATCATTCCTCCAACGCAAACTTGGTGTCGGCTATGCTCGCGCTGCCCGATTGATTGACATGCTCGAAGAACGCGGTGTTGTAGGCCCTGGTAATGGCGCCAAGCCTCGTGATGTCTTGGAGCAAGCAGTGGATAATGTTGGAAGTGATATATAATAGAAAAGTATGAAAATGCTCGAGGGGAAAAATATCAAATGGTGGCTTCGAATCGGATTATTTGGAATCCTTTTTATCGGCATCAGTGCATTCACCTATCTCAAAATGAATTTCCTTGTTCGCGGTGTTGAAATAATTGCAACACTTGATCACCAAGGAGTATCACCTGTTGCCGAAATAGTTGGCAATGCAAAAAACGCTGTCTTCGTCAGTTTGAATGGACGAGAAATATTTATTGACAAGAATGGTGACTTTTCTGAAACAGTTGCGCTTCTCCCTGGGCTTTCTGTCGTAACACTTGAAGCAGAAGATAAATTTGGTAAAGCGATGGAGAAAAAATTTGAAGTTATGTATACAGAAAGTACGGGCGTCGTCGCACTCGGCAATACGATTATTAATAAAAATTA
This sequence comes from uncultured Candidatus Saccharibacteria bacterium, assembly GCA_964469225.1. Taxonomy (GTDB): domain Bacteria; phylum Patescibacteriota; class Minisyncoccia; order Phycocordibacterales; family UBA9973; genus UBA8515. The sequence continues at coordinate 30,427 of CAYXYC010000003.1, forward strand.
GTTAGTAGTAAGTAGAAAGTAGTTAGTAGAAAATTAAAAACTAAAAACTCAAATACCATGCAAAAGAAAGCAAAAAAGGCTCCAAAGGAAAACGGTGGAGCAATCGAAGATACAATCAGATCAATTCAGACAAAATTCGGCGAAGGTGCGATTATGAAATTAGGTGATGCTCCAAAAGTTGATATTGATGTCATTCCAACAGGCTCAATCGGACTTGATATGGCACTTGGCGTAAATGGTGTTCCCCGTGGACGCATTATTGAAATCTTTGGACCAGAGTCATCCGGTAAAACAACACTCGCCCTACATATAGTCGCAGAAGCCCAAAAGAAAGGCGGTGTCTGTGCTTATATTGATGCCGAGCACGCTATGGATCCTGATTATGCTGGCAAATTGGGCGTTAATATAAAAGACCTCCTCATTTCCCAACCAGACAACGGCGAGCAAGGACTTGAAATTACTGAGAGTTTGATTCGTTCAGGCAAGATTGATGTTGTTGTTGTGGACTCTGTGGCAGCACTTACTCCAAAAGATGAAATCGAGGGAGATATGGGTCAATCACATGTTGGTAAACAAGCACGCCTCATGTCGCAAGCACTTCGTAAATTGACCGCACTTGTCGCTCGCTCAAAAACAGTTGTCATCTTCATCAACCAGATTCGTATGCAAATCGGAGTGATGTTTGGTAACCCAGAAACGACCCCAGGAGGTAAGGCGCTTAAATTCTATACTTCTATCCGTCTTGATATTCGCCGTATTGCGCAAATCAAAAAAGGTGAAGAAGTTGTTGGCTCTCGTACTCGTGTGAAGGTTGTGAAGAACAAAGTTGCTGCCCCATTCAAGCAGACAGAATTTGATATCCTCTATGGAGAAGGTATTTCCCGCGAAGGTGAATTGATGGCACTCGGCGAGAAGCTCGGCATAATTTCGAAATCAAGCGGTGCGGTGTTCTCCTATCTCGGAAGCACAAAAGCCCGCGAGAAAGGTCCCGTCGAGGAAATCAAACTCGGCCGAGGATATGATGCAGCGCGTACATTCCTCCGTGATAATAAAAAACTTTCTGACGAAATATTAAAAGAAATCCGTTCCCGTTTTGGAGAAATTCAAGTTTCAAGCGCGGGAGAATAGATAAGTAGAAAGTAAAAAACGCAATCCGAAAGGATTGCGTTTTTTGAAAATCAAATGAGCTGTTTAATTCACCATGGCTTTTTTTGTAATCGTGAATCCTTCGGTTGAAGATTTCACAATATACACACCCGGTAAAAATGAAAAAATCTGTGCTTCTCCCCCGTTTAAGTTTGTCGTCAGAATTTTTTCACCAGTAATTGAGAATATCTCAACCACTGCATCCTTTTCAGGATACACCCTGATACCTGCGGGACAACTGGAAACTTGAAGCAAATCATCTGAAGTGATTTTAACTATGTCGGTTGGTGCAGTACCGTTAATAAAACAAAAATCTGTTCGGAAATTTTCTTGGGATAATAAATCAATATTTATCCATGAATTTTCAATTTCACGAAAAATTCTCAGCTGTTTTAATTGCACGGCATAGAAACTGTTTGGATGTGAGGGTTTCAAAATAACTACTGTGAGAATAAAATTCCTTATTGTACCTTCAGATAAAACAAATCTTCCATTTGAACTGATCGGTGCATCATTTGATGTAAATGCCATACTAACGATACTGGATGTATCATCAACAACACCTGAAGTAGAATTTTTTAATATGAAGGCAATGCCATTTCCACCACCAGCAACAGATGTAAACTGGGCTGTATTTCCAAGTTCACCATAGGATAAAAATGTTCTGATTTGTATTGGTATTTTAATGGTTACAGTAGTAGCTTCCCCGTTTGTGTTTAGAGAAGGTGTAACCGTTTCAATTCCCATTGAAACCTGAAGTTGAAGCGGTTCAGCATAAGCTGATTGAGTAAACAGAAGGGCTACGGAAGCCATCAAAAGTACGGTTAATTTTTTCATTTTCTTAAATTTTTAAAGGGTTTGACTTATTCGGTTGTATTATATCATATATAGATAGATAAGTCAATATCCTTGAAAAACCCTTATAAATAGGCTAGTATTACTATATATACATAACAATACAAACCTATGTTGGAATATTCTGA
>CAYXYC010000004.1:0-31299 GCA_964469225.1 uncultured Candidatus Saccharibacteria bacterium
GCTAAAGAGGCAGGGTGTAAAAGCCCTCGCGGGTTCGAATCCCGCCGGCTCCGCAATGATTCGTAAGAATAGATGTTATCTATTTGCACGAAAAATCATTGCGTGAACTGTCGGGATTCGAACACCGGAGTTTAAAATTTTCAGTAGAAAATTTTACGAGGTGGTGCCCAGACAAATTTTTTACCGTCGTAAAAAATTTAGTCGAGGGAGAAATTTCCGCCGGCTCCGCAAAATATAATTTGGAGGCGTGGATGAGTGGTTTAAATCAACGGTTTACTAAACCGTCGAACCGTAATTGGTTCCGTGAGTTCGAATCTCACCGCCTCCGCAAAGCTTTTTGCTTCGCGAAAAGGGCTTTGCGGTATTCATTGTACAAAATTCGAACCTTTTTTGAAAGCAATCCCGACGAGGAAATCTGAAACAATGCGGACGAAGTTTTGCGGAAACAATTTTCTGGGGAAAGGATTCCGCAAAACTTCGGCTGATTCCTTTTTTCTGAATTCGGATGTCGCAAGCGGAGGAGGAGGGGTCTGGGGAGGAATCCTCCGCTTGCTCCTCTTTTTGTTTTGGCGAAATTCGGGCGGGCTTCCATAAATACATACTATCATATTATTCTAAGTTTGAATATCCTTGTTGTGAATATACACTTATGATACAATATGGGTAAATCAATTAGAACAAAAGAATACGGAGTATTCGTCAAAAGTCTTCGCCAAGCTCGTGAGGAAATAGGCTTAACACAAGTTGAGGTTGCCAAGAAGCTTAAAAGACCACAATCATATATTTCTAAATGTGAAGCTGGCGAACAAAGAATTGATGTTGTGGAGTTGAATAAGTTTGCGAAACTTTATAAAAAGGAACTTAACTATTTTATTAAATAAAATTTAAACTATATGTTTTACATAACCTTAGCCATCATCGCCATATTTGTTTATTTAATTTACAAAAGACTAAAACCTGAACAAAAGTTAGATGAGGAACTTATGTACATAGAGCATGGTGCGGAAAATGTGGGAAATTGGGAGAGAGTTCTTTTAGAAAGAATTAGGGCAAGAAAGGAGCACATCAAAGGAAGAATTGAAGAAGGAAATAAAAATTTTGATTTAGAAGATTGGACTTCTGCATTACATGGTTTAGAAGAATCTGAAAAAGTGTTTGATTGTAATAAGAAAAATTTTATTCGCCTTTCTGAGCGTTTTAAACATGATAAATTGAAGCTTATAGAAATTACTAAGGACTGGTGTTCTTATCTAAATGCCTACGCATGTCTTTTTTATGAAAGTCCATTATTTGTATTTGGTACAGATGATGATGTAAAAAGACTTGGTGATGAGAAAGATATGTACATTATTAAAATGGAGGAAGTGGATAAACGTTTTAAAAATTTACTTGGTGATGAGTATATCACAAACGAGAATATTTAAATGTTCACGAGGATCAAAGTTTAAAAATAATATGGATTATTCAAAACTACTTACAATTTTTGGTCTAATATTCAACACAATAGCTGCCGTTATTTTGATTTTTCCATATCTTAATGTTAAAAAAAATCTTGATGATGATTTCATTGTTTCAATGGATAAGGATGGAAAGCATACACAGAAAAAACATCTAAAGGAAAGGCGTGTAAATATGTGGGGTTTAACATTCCTAGCAATTGGGTTTATTTTGCAGTTGTCTGCATATTTTTTTGTTCCTATTAAAGATAATGATTTAAAAATAAATTCTAATCCACAAGCAACTTCTTGCAGTAAGGCAATGAAAATACAAGTAGAGGCATATAATGAGGACAAACTTTCGTCCACGGAAACTTTTGATAAATATAGAGTAGATGTTTATAATGGCCCTCTTGCTATGCTTAATCCAGAAATAAGTTCCAGTGGTGCAAAAAACTTTAAGACAATAATAAACCAAGAGCTATCTAAAATAGACATCAATTTTGGAGGAAAATACTCAATTGTTTCCGTAGGAATGACTGGTTGGGGCGATAGTTATTTTCTTGTAGATAGAACAAATGGTAAGGGTATAATTTTTCCATACAGAATAACATATTTTAATAGTAGGAAAGATAGCTCTTTACTAATAATTAACCCAAAATATATGCTTGTAAATAATAATGATGTTGATTATCCCGAATATGCATGTAGTAATACAGGAGGACCTGATTATTATGTCGATCTACGACCTTACTATTATTCTTGGGACGGAGATTCTTTTCATCAAATCGGTAATTCCGCACCAGTAAACAAATTTTGGAAGGAATGGAAATTGAATTAAAGGATATAAATTATTAATGAGTATTGATATATATAAATATAAAATACCGAAATTTGACGAGTTTAAGAGACTTTATAATTTTGGAGAAAAGATTGAACTTAAATTCGCAACACATATAGCTATTATGTATCACGAATTTGCTTATCATCAGATGATAAGTTTTTGTAATACCAACAATGAGTTTTTTGAAAAAAATCTTCCCGATAATGATCCGGAAATAAATACTTATCTTTATAAGGCATGGTCAAATGCGTATTCTGTTTATGTACTAATACGAACAACAATTGAAGCTGTGAGAAAGATTAATAAAGAGCTTCTCAATGATGTTGATATTAATGATATATACAAAAATAGAATCAAAGAAATAGTTGATGTTGCAAATGATATGATAAAGCACCCAATGTTTAACGGTACCGATAAATCCTGTGCTTATTTACCAACAGGTCTGGGTCGTGGTGGTGAAATCGATGTTCAGAAATGGATTGATAAAACAAGCCCATCTTTAACCATAGAAATTTATCCAGAAAAGGATTTTTATACCGTTTGTAATTATCTCGAACATATAGCCGAATTACTTTCGAAAAAGAAAAATCAAGTTTGATTTTTCTTAAATGTAGCCCGCCCGAATTTCGCCAAAACAAAAAGAGGAGCAAGCGGAGGATTCCTCCCCAGACCCCTCCTCCTCCGCTTGCGACATCCGAATTCAGAAAAAAGGAATCAGCCGAAGTTTTGCGGAATCCTTTCCCCAGAAAATTGTTTCCGCAAAACTTCGTCCGCATTGTTTCAGATTTCCTCGTCGGGATTGCTTTCAAAAAAGGTTCGAATTTTGTACAATGAATACCGCAAAGCCCTTTTCGCGAAGCAAAAAGCTTTGCGGAGGCGAGCGAAGTATCTGCATACTTCGCGTGTGAGATTCGAAAGACTTTTCGGTATTGAGTTTACTCAATCGAAAAGTACCTGCCGATGTAATCGGCGAAACATGTACTCATGGTCTCACCGCCTCCGCAAAATTATTCCCTCCCTTTTCCTCTTACTATAAACACAGTCATCAGCGTATTAAGCACAATCATCACAAGTGAGTGAAGCATTGTTGCGATGTTGTACGCTTGTAATGAAAAAAGCGCGAGAAAATGACGCACAGCATTCGTGCCATAGAGAAGTGATGTTTCTGTTTCTGGCGCACGCCATGTTTTGCGAAGTGTTGGAATGAATGCGACTGTGTCTATTGAAACCATAATGACAACAGAGAGTGTCGGATCTTTTGTTAACGCCCAAGGAATAAGTCCGAGTAGAGCAGTGATTAAAAAGTAGGTGTCAGTTCGTGAAATACCTTTCCATCCATAACGAAGTGAGAAAAAGAAAATAATAATAGTGAAGATTTCTGATGCGCCTGTTGGGATAGCTCCTACACCGGCGCCTTTTGCTATTTGTCCAAAAAAGATTGTTCCTGAAACAATAGACCAAATAAGCCATGTGTAAGAATGAGGAGTAATTTTTTTACGAAATACATCAATTAAATATGGAACATTTCCTGCAATAGCAAGAAGTGCAGCTATGGTTGCGATTGTTTCTTTCATTTTTATATTTTACCACCATTATTTATAGTGTTATAATTTAACCATGTATAACATTCATCCAATTTTTGTTCATTTTCCCATTGCGTTCTTATTGCTTTATTCACTGCTCGTTGTTTTGCCTCTTTCTAAGTGGATTCCCTCTGTTTCGTGGCGTCCAATTGAGCGATTGATTCTCGTTGTTGGTGTGCTCGGTGCTATGATTGCAAGTCAAACAGGGGAAGTGGCTGAACATCTCGTTCGTCCTGATCGCTCGCTTGTGGAAATGCACGCACTTTTTGCTGGGCTTTCAACTTGGCTTTATGGAATATTGCTTGCTGGCGAAGCGGTGCATTTTATTCACACACGATACGCTTTCATTTTTGAAAAAATCCGTATTGGTATGGTCATCATTCGTTTTTGCGAGAAAGTATTGATGAATAGAATGATTGTTGTTCTCTGTGCTATTTTAGGTGCGATTGCGATTTTGGTCACTGGATTGCTTGGTGGCGTTATGGTTTATGGGATGACAGCTGATCCACTCGCGCCAATAATACTCTCATTGCTTGGTATCACATTATAGTATTTAATTGTGATATAATTTTTATATGTCTACACTACCAATATTTTTACAAACAATTTGGGCGTCTCTTGTAGCGCTCGGATTCATCAAGGTTGTACTTGCGATTATTATCATTGGTATTCTTGCTCGCGTACAACCACTTGTTGGATTGCTCGGTTTTCTGCTTTTCATTGCGTATCTATTGCATTGGATTTAGTAACACCTCATGATTATTCGAACAATTGATATTGAACTCATCCATTTCTTTCGTCGTATATCAGTGCCTGTGGCGCGGTTCGGACTCTTTGTGGTATTTTTCTGGTTTGGTATTTTGAAAGTCATCGGACTCTCGCCAGCAAGCCCACTCGTACAGAAACTTTTTGAAGAAACGATTTCATGGATGCCTTTTACTGTATTCATAATCCTCTTTGGTGTTTTTGAAATGCTTATTGGTTTACTGTTTCTTATTCGTGGTGCTGAGCGAGTTGTTATTCCACTTCTTTTTATACATATGGTTATGACTTTTGTGCCGTTATTTCTCTTGCCGACAGAAACATGGCAACAAACCCTTGTTCCAACATTAGAAGGTCAATATATTATTAAAAACTTTGCACTTATTGCTTGCGCGATCGGTATTGCTTCGCATTTACATCCAATAAAAAAATAATTATGAAACCCGTTCATCTCTCACTTAGTCAAAGAATTAAAAAAAATATTTGGCGTAGAATCTATATTGTTTTTCCGTGGCTTCAAAAACATTTACTCAAATGGCATATGGTGTGGCACGAAAAGGGTCGTCAGCCGTATCATCTTGGCTGGCTTACTGCTGGCAAAACCCTTAAAGAGTTAGAGAATCATCTTCACGATAAATGGGGATTCGGAAACCATTTCGTGGCATGGACCGATAGTGGACAAGTTCTTTCGTGGCGTAAACTTGAGAGTTTTGATTTTCAGTACCATATTCGTGTATTTGAAGATGGAGAAATTCGTGGACATCATGAATATACACCAGAAAGTAAACCACTCCAGCATTTTACAGAGATATTAGAAGAAGAACGACATAAAGATTTTATGAGATTCCTTGGTGAATTTGTAACTGACAAAAAAACACCAATGCATCTAAAGCCAGATGTAAATATTGCACCAGAATCTGAACTTACGATCGACGAGGCGATGACGCTGGATAAATAATATCCCAAAGTGTGCCAGCAACATTGCGGGGCTTGCCGATGAGTGGGAAGTGGTGAAGATCAATAAATGGCGCAGAGTTGCACTCAATGATTCCACATCGAGGCTGGTCTTTCCATGATTTTGATACATCATCCATAATGAAATCAACACCAATGAGAGGGTCATCAACAACCTGAGCAACCTTTTCAAGAAGATTGATATTGTCGCGATGAATTACATCAGTCATATCTGTAATACCTCCTCCGACGGAGCGACTTGTTTTTTGTCCGAGAGTTATTAATTCTCCAAAAGCTGGAATTGTTTCCCATGTTTTACCCCAATTTTTTAATTCTTTTTCGGCTTCGCTATTAATTGCTAGTTTATGAAAAATCGGTCCCTGTCTTAGGGGATTTTTGTTTTCAATTTCAGCAAGTTCCAAAACTGTGTGCGTGCCGTCACCGATTACATATGCTGGTTCGCGACGCAGAACTGCAACTAATTTTTTATTAATGAGTGTTCCGCGAAAAACATATCCAGATAATTCTTCTTCAATCATTACCCATGGCGAGAGTTGTTGAGCGACACGAAATGCCTCAAGAAATTCTTCTTGTGTATGAAGATGGGTTCTGGTGTGGCGACTACGAGAGCCAAGATTTGGCTTGGTAATAAGGGGTTTTTGGAGTTGGTCAAAGATTTTGCGCGCGGTGCGACGAGATCCCGTAACAGCACCGCGCGCAATAGGAATACCATGCTTTTCAAAGTGTTTCTTCATTTCGTTTTTATTATCCATCCATGAAAGTCCCTTTGGATTATATTTCTTTGGACGAGGTAATACATCAAAGAAACGCATTTCGCCAGCATAGTGCGATACAAAAATATCATGCCCGAGATTAAAGAGTCGGAATTGATACATATCAATACCGCGATAATTTGCTTCATCCCAGAGAACTTTTGTTCTGCCACTATCGTCATCTTCTGGTTTGTGACTAATACGCCCGAGTTTTAGAAATACAAGTGCGCGAGTGAGCACCGGACCAATCCACTCAAGTGTTTCTTCGGGGAAAATTTTCCCCATCCAATTTGTCCATGGTTCAATTAGGGCGCCAAGCAAAACTGATGTATAGAGAACATGGTGATTCACTTGGCTTCCACCACAATCAGGACAATATGTTTTTTTGCGCGCGTGTAAAGGTTTGTGCATACAGCAAGTGTAGCAAAAATTAATGTGCTAGAGCAAAACCAAAAACATTTTTTGCTCCTGCTTTTTTTACACAAGACATAATTTCTTTTAATGTTCCTCCTGTTGTCGTCACATCATCGATGACAATAATTGTTTTACCTTCACAAAATGCTTTATCTTTTACTTGAAATGCCCCGTGAATATTTGAAAGTCTGGCGCTTCTGGTGTGAATACGCGCCTGAGGATTAGTATCTTTTATTTTTTTAACCAGACGAGTATTTACTGTGTATTGTTCTTCTTTATTTTTGCAAAAACCAACTGCAATTCGTTCGGCTTGATTGTATCCGCGAGTCAAAAGACGATGAGGTGAGAGGGGGACAGGTACCACTATGATTTCTCTGTGGCGTGAGATTGAATTAATATCAGCAAGATACTCTATTGTTCGTTCATAAAGAAGTTTTCCGGCTTCAATCCCAAGATGGGCGTGTTTTTTATATTTGAGATTCCAAATTATTCGTCGAACGACAGGGTCCCGATAATCAAATACAGCAAAAATGCGTGATGGCGTCTCTCTTTCGTTTGGACGCAAGTTATCGGCACACATATCACACAATGAAATTCCACGCTTTCGACATCCGAGACACCTACTCGGGAAAAAGCTTTCAATAATGAAATAAATAAAGGACGAAGCGTGCTTACAGATGCGATTCATATAACTATTCTACTACGAAGTATGATATAATAAAGCATATTTTATATACGATATGGACAACTCACTAAAGAAAATTATCCAAAGCGGATTACAAAGTATTTCAAAAATGTTCTCGTCTCGTGCGCCGACAATGAGCGCCCTCGGTATTGATATTGGTTCTTCGGCGATAAAAGTTGTTCAACTAAAAAAAGAGGGAGGTAAAGCCGTTCTTGAAACATACGGCTCTCTTGCTCTTGGTCCTTATGCAAATGTTGAGGTTGGTCAGATTACGAATTTATCAGCAGATGATATGGCGCGAGCATTGATTGATGTAATGAAAGAATCAAATACAACAATCAAAACTGGTGCTATTGCGATTCCATCTCTTGCAAGCCTTATTTTTACGATTTCACTTCCAGCACAGATTACTGAAAAAGATTTTGCAACGGTAATTCCAACTGAAGCGCGCAAATACATTCCAGTACCAGTTTCAGAAGTAACGCTTGATTGGTTTGTGATTCCACGCGAAGCAGAAAAAACAGAGGAATCAGTGTCTATGCCTAACCCCGCAACCACTCAATCAAAACCAGTCGAAGATAAAACCGAAGTTCTAGTTGTTGCAATTCATAACGACACTCTCTCTCGATACCGTGATGTTCTTACAAAAACTCAAATTGCTTCTCAGTCTTTTGAAATGGAGGTTTTTAGTACTATTCGTTCATCTTTTTCTCGTGATGTAGCACCCGTGCTTCTCATGGATTTCGGAGCATCAAAAACAAAACTTTCAATTGTTGAAGCGGGCATTGTTCGCGTTTTCCATGTTGTGAATCGTGGTTCGTTTGATATCACTAAAAATATTGCCACAGCGCTCAATGTCCCATTTACTGAAGCTGAACAATTAAAACGCGCTGTCGGTCTTGATGCGAGAAGTAACGCTCAGGTCGCTGATATTGTTCGTCTATCCACAGATTATATATTTTCAGACACAAATAGTGTTGTTCTTGCGTATGAGAAGAAGTATAATAAAAATATAAGCAAGGTTATTTTGACTGGCGGGGGATCACTTTTGAAAGGACTTCTTGAGAGAGCAGCGGTTAATTTTCATACGGAAGTTGTTTATGGTGATCCGTTTTCAAAAACAGAAGCACCAGCGTTTCTCGAACCAGTGTTAAAAACAAGTGGTCCGGAATTTGCTTGCGCTGTTGGACTTGCTTTGCGTGAACTATCTGCATAAATGGAAAATTCTTTTCAAACATCATTTATACCCAAAAAACCGATTTCTCCTGCCCCAACCGCAGCTCCTTTGCCACAACCAAAATCTTTTGGATTTTTCGGAACAATTGCTCTCGGCTTCTTAATACTTATCGGAGTTATTGCTGGCGGTTTATTTGCTTACAAAAACTTCTTAACGAACCAGAAGGGGAATTTGTCTCAATCACTTTCGCGTGCGAGAGATAGTTTTGAAAAAGATACAATTACAGAACTTGAGACATTCGACAAGCGCGTGAGCGCTTCAAAGAAAATATTGGCAAGTCATATTGTTCTGTCGCCACTTTTTTCTTTAATCGGCGAGCTTACCATTCCATCAATTCAGTTTACAAAATTTGAACATCAATTCACTGACAAAGGATTGTTCTATGTCAAAATGACAGGTGTTGCTCGTGATTACAAATCAATTGCAACTCAGTCTGATATTTTGGGCGGTCCCAAGGGGCGATATCTCAAGAGTGTCGTCTTCTCGAACCTAACAACAACAGAAATCAAAGAAAAAGATACAAAAAAAACAACTGTTGGATTTAATGTTGAGTTTATAGTTGATCCAACGCTTCTTTCATACGAGAAAAATATTCTTATCACTCCTCCTCTTTCATCTCTTCCAGCACAGGCAGGACAAGCGATAATTCCAACTGAAATTCCAACAAATTCATTTCCTGAATCAATAGCACCAGCTAATCCGAGTGTTCAAACATCATCATCTGGGGCAACAGAAGTTTTGTTGTCTGACACTGAATCAAAAACAGCAACAACAACTCCGCCATTAGCACCAAAGAAAAAATAAGATGAAATCAATTTTTCCAATCATTTGTATAGTTTTAGGCCTCGCACTTTTTTTCCTTTTTGTGCGACCGCTTTATAGTGATGTATCAGTTATTCGCACTGATATTAAAACTTACAATGTCGCTCTTGATAACTCAAAAGATTTACAACTGACTCGTGATGCACTCCTTGCAACATACAAGAGTATTTCTGTAACAGATAAAGAACGATTACTCAAGTTTCTGCCAAATGGAGTTGATAATATAGGTCTTATTCTTGAAATTGAGCAAATAGCCAAATCACACAATATGACACTCAAAGATATTCGTTTTGATACCGAGAAACCTGGTACAGCGCAGGCAAAATCAAATTCTTCGGTTGCAATCAAAGCGAATGATCCAACAGCAAGCAAGACCTATGGCGTTTTCCCATTTGAATTTACGACCGAAGGAAGTTATGATGATTTTGTAGTCTTCTTAAAAGATATTGAACGCAATTTGCGTGTTGTTGATGTTAAATCAGTTTCGTTTACTGTTCCACCACGAACGACAACCAAAAATCCCGATGGACCAAACCCTGATATATTTAGTTATACATTAGATATAGAAACCTATTGGCTAAAATAATATGCACCGAACATATAACAAATTTCTCGTAGTTTTCGCAACATTCCTTATTATTGGGGGAGTGTATGTGTATTTCTCAAACACGCTTTCTATAAGCGCAGCTGAAACATCGGGTCTGTCGTCTAGTAATGACACCGGTGCAAAAACAGTTTCAACTACAAACGATACAATTTCCAAAGATACAGCATTTCTCGCAACACTTGTTTCTCTAAATAAAATAAAAATTGATACATCATTCGTTACAAGTAATTCATTCAAATCACTTGTAGATAATTCTGTTGCTGGTGATACTGTTGTTCCAGGTCGTCAAAATCCATTTGCTCCAGTTGAAACAACAACATTCTCTTCTGCTGTTCCTCCTCAAACAATTGTTCCACAGGTAAAATTACCATAACATATGATTTTCCTCTCGGAATTGGTCAAAAATAAAATCATCGAGGAATCACAAGTTCCCGAGATTGTAAAAATTGCCGAAGAAAAATACGACGGCTCTATTGATCAGGCCTTGCTTGATTTTAAAGTTGATGAAACACAAGTTCTTAAATTAAAAGGGGTGTTTTTTAATATTCCAACAAAAGATATTGATCCGAAAGCGGTTGCAACATCAACCCTCAAACTAATTCCCGTTGATGCAGTTAAAATGTATCGTTTCGTGCCAATCGGTGTTTCTGATTCAGTTCTTGAAGTTGGTATTCTTGATCCAGAAAATGTTCAGGCGATGGATGCGATTTCATTTATAACCTCCAAGATGAATAAGCCGTTCAAAGTTTACGCAATCAAGGCATCAACATATAACGCTTTGATTCAAATGTATGAAGGACTTGGCACAGAGGTTGACCAAGCACTCTCTGAACTTGATACAGAAATTGCAGGAGCAACTGATGATGCTGGTGTAACCGTTGAGACAAACACTAAAACATCAGATAATTTGAAACCAGGTGAAGAAGAGCGAATTGTTGAAGATGCTCCAATTATTAAAATCGTTGCGGTGATCTTGCGTCACGCCACAGAAGGAGGTGCATCTGATATTCATATTGAAAATATGGGGGATAAGGTTAAGGTTCGTTTCCGTGTTGATGGTATTTTACACACATCACTTGTTCTTCCTATGAATGTGTTTAACGGAGTTGTTGCGCGTATTAAAATCTTGGCGAAATTGCGTCTTGATGAAAAACGCAAACCACAAGATGGTGGATTTTCTGCGAAAATTGATGGACGCAAGATTGATTTTCGTGTTTCAACAATGCCTTCGTATTATGGTGAGAAAGTTGTGATGCGTATTCTTGATTCACAAAAAGGTGTGAAGCCACTCGATGATCTTGGGTTATCAGCAGAGAATTTGGCGCTTATAAAAGACGCGCTTACTCGTCCATACGGACTCATTCTCATTACGGGTCCAACTGGTTCTGGTAAAACAACGACACTCTATTCAATGCTAAATGAACTTGATCGCGAAGAATCAAATATCGTCTCACTCGAAGATCCTGTTGAATATCAAATTCCGGGAATCAACCAATCTCAAGTTCAGGCAGAAATTGGCTATACCTTTGCAAATGGACTTCGTTCTATTCTTCGTCAGGACCCAGATATTATAATGGTGGGAGAAATTCGCGACAAAGAAACGGCTGAACTTGCGATTCAAGCAGCGCTCACTGGTCACTTGGTGCTTTCAACGCTTCATACGAATACGGCGGTCGGCGCGATTCCGCGTTTGATTGATATGGGTATCGATCCGTATTTGATCGCGCCAACTCTGATTCTTTGTATTGCTCAACGACTAGCTCGCAAATTATACGAAGGTTCAAAGCACGAAGTTCCAATTGATGAAGCAACTAAAGTAATGATTGATAAACAATTTTCAGATCTTTCACCTGAACAAAAAACAAAACTTAGTATTGGTACAACAATGTATGAAGCTGTGCCATCGCCGGAATGTCCATCTGGAACAAAAGGACGAATTCCTGTATTTGAAATGTTTGCTATTGATAAGGAAATGCAGAAACTAATTCTCGGAAGACCAGGGGAGCAAGATATTTACAAGCTTGCCCGTAGCCACGGAATGATTAATCTCAAGGAAGATGCCATTTTAAAGGGTCTTCGTGGCGATATCCCATTTCAAGAAGTTTATAATTTCTAGTATTGGGGCAAAAAAATAAGTGTAGTATACTTAATAGATATGGAATTAAAGAAAAAAATACTTATTGTTGATGATGATAGTTTTCTGCTTGATATGTACGCGCTGAAATTCAACCAGTCTAACTTTGCAGTAACAACAGCACTTGGCCCAGAAATTGCTCTTGAAAAACTTCGCGGAGGTTTTGTTCCTGATGTCATGCTTCTTGATATTGTGATGCCAATCATGGATGGTTTTGAATTGATGGAAAAAATGAAAGAAGAAAAATTAGCGCCAGATGCTACTAGAATTATTCTTTCAAATCGTGGACAACCATCTGATATTGCTCGCGGAGAATCACTCGGGGCTGCTGGTTATATTGTTAAAGCATCAAGCACTCCATCAGAAGTAATTGCAAAAGTTACAGAGATTATCTCTCACAAATAATATGGCAACTGATTACCAAAGTGTGATGAATGAGTTAATTACAAATCTGATTCAGCAAGATGGATCAGATTTGCATTTGGGTGAAGGGCGTAAGCCTGCACTTCGCATAAACGGCGAGCTTATTTTTCTTGCAAACGCAAACCCACTTTCTCGCGACGATACGAATGGTTTATTAACTGCCATGATTGGCCCTGACAAAATGCGTGAGTTTGTGGATTCTCGAGATTGTGATTTTGCTTATACATTTGGTACAGATACGCGTCTTCGAGGAAATGCATCTTTTCAGCGAGGGATGATGTGTATCACCCTCCGTTTAATTCCAAAAGCAAAATCATTTGACGAACTTCATCTTCCTCCAATTCTTCAGACATTTGCTACTCGTAAACAAGGATTTTTCCTTGTTGTTGGTCCAGTTGGTCAAGGTAAATCAACAACACTATCAGCGTTGATTAATCTCATCAACAAAGAGCGGGCTGCTCACATTGTTACGATTGAAGAGCCTATTGAATTTGTCTATGCTCCTGATAAATCAATCGTTGACCAGAGAGAAGTTGGTGTTGATACGAAAGATTTTCCTACGGCGCTCAAGGCAGTTTTGCGTGAGGATGTGAATGTTATTTTAATTGGAGAGATGCGTAGCGCCGAAACAATCGCTGCCGCAGTTACCGCTGCTGAGACGGGTCACCTTGTATTCTCAACACTTCACACAAACAATGCTTCTCAAACAATCGATCGTATTATTGATTCGTTTCCTCCTGCGCAACAAGACCAAATTCGTGTCCAGTTGTCATCAAGTTTGCTCGGAGTATTTTCTCAAAGACTCATTCCGCGAGTAAATGGCGGGCGCGTGCCAGCATTTGAACTTCTAATTAATAACAATGCTGTTTCTAATTTGATTCGCGAGAAACGCTCTCATGAAATTGATACAGTTATTCAAACCTCATCTGAGCAGGGAATGATTGATATGAATCGTTGTCTTATTGAACTTGTAGGAAAAGGTGAAATCACAATGGAAAATGCTTATCAACACTCAATTAATCCAAAAGCTCTTGAGCAAATGATGTAATATGATTTTTGCCTACGATGCCATTACAAATACAGGTGAGAAAAAACGCGGTACGATAGATGCTGCAAGTAAAGATACGGCAATTGCTGCTCTGCAACGCCGTAGTTTAATTGTCTCATCAATTTCCGAAGAGGTAGCAAAAAAGGGCTTTATGAGCCTCTCTTTCTTTGAGAAGGGAATCGCCATGAAAGATGTTGTGATTATGTCACGACAGATTTCAACATTATTTGAGGCACAAGTTTCGGCATTGAAAGCATTCACGCTTCTCGCTGGTAATACCGAAAATCCTGCATTGGTAAAAATTCTCAATCTTATTTCATCAGATATTCAGTCTGGTACAGCGATTTCTGCCGCGCTTTCAAAATATCCCGAAGTGTTTGATGCTTTTTATGTAAATATGGTCAAATCTGGTGAGGAATCAGGAAAACTAACGCAAACATTTTCGTATTTGGCGGACTATCTTGATCGTCAGTATCAACTAACATCAAAAACAAAAAACGCGCTTATTTATCCGGGGTTCGTGATGGGTGTGTTTGTTCTTGTGATGACGATGATGTTCGTATTTATTGTCCCTAGACTTGCTGTTATCATAAAAGAATCAGGACAAGATATTCCGTTTTCAACACAAATAGTGATGGGTATTAGTGATCTTCTTGTTCATTATGGCATTTTCATTTTGATTGCTTTTGCGCTTGGTATTGCATATATATTTAGAATGACAAAAACTGAATCAGGGTCGCGATATCTTGATCGAATTAAAATTTCTGCACCAGTGTTTAAGAATATTTACCGCAAACTTTATTTGTCTCGCATGGCTGACAATATGGATACAATGCTCTCATCTGGTATTCCAATTATCCGCGCGATTGAACTTACCGGCGGTGTGGTTGGGAATCATATCTATGAAGATATTTTAAAAGATACGACCGAAGCTGTGAAAAGCGGTAGTTCGCTTTCTGATGCACTCGGTAAACATGCCGAAATTCCGCCAATCATGGCGGGCATGATTCGTGTTGGTGAGGAAACAGGCTCGGTTGGAAATATTTTGAAAACACTCGGTAAATTTTATAATCGCGAAGTAAATGAAGCGGTTGATACTCTTGTTAGTTTGATTGAACCACTCATGATTGTGGCGCTCGGTCTCGGTGTTGGACTCCTCCTAACATCTGTTTTGATGCCGATTTACAATGTGGCAAGTGGTATTAGTTAGTAGATATCCACATTTTTCACCCCTTCTTGTGTTTACTTGGAGCGTTCGTGATATAATAGACTTATTAGAAATTAAGGTCGCGTCTTTTTTGAAAGACATTTATTAAAATCAGATTTTCTTATGACAAAAAATAAAGGTTTTACACTTATTGAACTTTTGGTTGTTATTGCTATTATCGGTATCTTGGCATCAGTTGTGCTCGCTGCACTTTCAAGTGCTCGCGCAAAAGGTGCTGACGCTGCAGTGAAGTCGAATTTGGCAAATGCTCGCGCACAAGCTGAACTATTCTACGATAACAATACAAACTCATACACTGGTGTATGTACAGCAGGTGCTGGTACTATCAATAGTATGGTTGATGCCGCTGCAAAAGCAGCAGGACTTACTTCTATTACTGTAAACGGTACTGGTACAACAGCAACAGCAACATGTAATACAAACGGTACTGCATGGGCGGCTGAATCACCTCTCAAATCAGGTGGTATGTACTGTGTAGACAGTACAGGAAAATCACAGGCTGAAACAGCATCAATCGGTGCTGGATATGCATGTGCTTAATCTAACTAATTAGACAAAAAACCACTCCCAAACGGAGTGGTTTTTTGTTGCCTCGGTGATATAATGTGAGAAGTATTTATCAGGCTAATTTTTATTTTTATGACAAATTTGAATATTAAAAAAACAAGTGGATTTACATTGATAGAGCTTTTAGTTGTCGTTGCCCTTATTGGTATTTTAGCTGCGGTAATTTTGGCAGCGCTCGGTAATGCCAAGAACAAGGGTTCTGACGCAACAGTAAAATCAAATCTTTCTGGCGCGCACGCACAATCAGAATTGTATTTTGCAGCAAACGGTAATACATATCGTGGTGTATGTGAACAAACACCAGCCGAAGATGGAACTAAAACAATTTATGATATGGTTTCTGCGGCAGCAGAAACTGTAGGTTTAACGACTCTTAATATCAATGGTGTTGGCGATGAAACAAAGGCAACATGTAATGTATCAGAAGATGGTGGTTCTTGGGCGGTTGAGGTCCCAATGAAAAACAAAGATGTTGGCGGTGTTGGAATGTCAAAAATGTACGCTGTTGATAGTGCTGGATTTGCTGGTTACACTTCAACTTCATTTGGCGGGGCATCAGTCGTAACCGTACCAGAAAATACTCCTTCATCTCAATAATTATATGGATGCGCTCGCATTTATCTTCATCTTTTTTCTCGGAACACTCATTGGGAGTTTTCTAAATGTTGTTATTTATCGTTTTGGAAGTGGTAAATCCATTTCTCGTGGGCGATCAATCTGTATGTCGTGTAATCGAACTCTTCGTTGGTATGAACTTATACCTGTATTTTCTTTTTTAATTCAACGAGGTAGATGTCGATCGTGTGCATCAAAAATTTCACACCAATATCCAATAGTTGAGATTATTTCAGGTTTTGTTTTTGCGTTAATTGCATTTCATTTTCGCCCACTGCTTGCTTTTTCCAATGTGTCATACATAACGCTTGTTAGTATTGTTTCTCTATTATTTTGCTTGATGATTGTTATCGCTGTCTACGATCTTCGTCATAAAATTATTCCTGACAAGTTATCTTATGCTTTTGCTATCATTTCATTTGTTGCGCTCTTTATAAATTATTCATTTGTTGGATCGTTTTTTGTTGTTCCTTCAATGTGGACAATTTTTGCTGGACCGATTCTTTCTTTGCCATTCGGTTTAATCTGGTTACTTTCTCGTGGTCGGGCGATGGGACTCGGTGATGCGAAACTCATGCTTGGTATTGGTTGGATGGTTGGAATATCTCAGGGGACAGCGGTAATTATTATTTCCTTTTGGCTTGGCGCAATCGTAAGTCTTTTGTTGCTTGCTTTTCGAGGTCGGGAAATTACTCGTAAAACAGAAATTCCATTCGCTCCATTTCTTATTGTTGGTACAGCCATATCTTTTTTTCTTTCAATTGATATTTTTTCAATCATTTCGTGGTTTCAGTTTATCTAAATTATTTCTATGAGAAATCCTCTTCGCTACGATTATAGTGACATGCGAGGAATGACGCTCGTTGAGCTCGTTGTTGTTTTGTCTATATTCATGATTGTTGCAGGGCTCACGATTTTTGAATATCAACAATTTCGTTCAGGTGCATCAGTTCAAAACATTGCTGATGATATAGCACTTTCTATACGCAAGGCGCAGAGTTTTGCAATTGGTGTCCGTAATACGAATGCAAACTTTTCTTCAGGGTTTGGTATTCATTTTTCTGTCGGTCAGATAGCGCAAGCGCCACGGTCTGGTTCAAGTGATACTTTTATTGTTTTTGCTGATCTTGGTAGTGCTCCAAATAAATCATACGACTACGAATCAACTGAAACGATGTGCGATGCGTCACTTGTTCGTGATGGTCACGAGTGTATTGAATCAATCACAATGAGTGGTGCTGAACGAGTGACCGGCATATATCTTTATGGAACTGATGATGCAATAGGGTCATCTGAGCCGAGACAAGTTGATCCTAATGGTTCGATTGATATTGTTTTCTTGCGTCCGGAGCCAGATGCTTTTTTCTGTTATAGAACAAACATCACAAGTAATTTGGGTAGCCCGTGTGATAGATCATCGCTTTCTGGAAATGCTATTTCTCATATCAAAATTGAATTATCAAATCCAGGAATTCCAAAAACATATGATGAGAACGGAACGGTTATAAAAGATCCGTCAACAAAGTTTATTACTGTGTGGAATACGGGGCAAATAAGTATTGAATAATATGAAAAATTTTTTCACACAAAAAAATAGGGGGAATCATCCCGAGCGTAGCGAGGGGTTCACCCTAATTGAGCTAATGGTTGCCACTTCAATATTCATGGTGATTATGGTTATGGCGATGGGGGCTCTCGTTGTCTCATCTCATAGCGCAAAGAAGGGTCAAGCGCTTCGTGCAATCATGGACAATGTTAATTTTGCAATGGATACAATGACGCGTTCTGTCCGAATGGGAACAAATTATACTTGTGTCACAACAACTGTTAATTTGAATCCATCTGATTGTCCTCTTGGCACACAAAACGGCGGAGGCAATGCTTTGTCTTTCAAGCCTGCGCCACCTAACCCAGCCAATCGGATCATTTATCGTCTAATAAATAGAACTCCAGATAATGTTGATGATCCAATTACCAAAACAATTCAAAGATGTGATTCATCAGGGGAAAGTTCTTGTGTTGATATCGTATCACCGGAAGTTGATATTACTGACTTGCGATTTTTTGTAAACGGTTCAACAGATCAATTATCTGGTGATTTTATTCAGCCTAGTGTTTATATAATTATGAAGGGTGTTGTGACTGTACGAGGTGAACCAACTGAATTTGCGTTACAAACAATGGCCTCACAACGAACCGCGGAATAATATGAAAAATTTTTTCACACAAAAAAATAAAGTGCATCATCCCCAGCATAGCAAGGGATCTCGCCCCGATCGTAGCGAGGGGTTCACCCTTGTTGAAACGATGGTTTCTGTTTTTATCCTCACTGTTGCGATGGGTTCGCTTTTGTCTGTAACAGCAAATAGCTTTTATTCATCACGATACGCTAAAAATGAAATGATCGTCACATATCTCTTGCAAGAGCCTATTGATTATATCCGTAATGACCGCGATACTATTGCTTTTCAGGCAACAGATAATACAAACGCCATTGAAAAAGGTTGGGATGTCTTTCTTACAAAATATGGATACACTGGTAGTACACAGGGGTCGCTATGTTTCTCAATGAACGGGTGCTATTTTGAGCCAGCTGCTACATCATCACCTCTTTTCTTACAGGATTGTGGGCAATCAGCTCCGGCAAGCGGAGCGAGTGGTTGTCCTGTGCTTAATTATGATGAAGAGGCAAGTGAGGGTGATTATTATACTTATAGAACAGGAACTGATGTTCGACCAACAACATTCAGACGCAAAATTATCATGCAAGCAAACCCTAACAATGTTTCTGCTGATGGTGAGCCAGAAGAAGTTGATATTCGTGTTGTTATTGAATGGGTTAATGGTACACTCACAAAAACACGCACACTAGAAGCGAGTTTGTTAAATTGGCAGAGCTCAACTGTTTCAACAGGTGGCGGAGGTCCCGGGGGTGGCGGTGCTGGTGGCACAGGAGGAACAGGCGGTACAGGTGGTGGAACTGGTGGAGGCACGGGAGGTGGTGAACCGCCAGCAGGTGGAGGTGATTCTGGTCCAGGTCAACAATAAAAATATGACATATTTTAAATTATCAATTTTGCGAAAAAATGCACAAAGCGGATACGCGATGCTTTTTACTGTTGTTGTTGTTAGTATTATTGCAACTATTGCTATGGGTTTATCAGGAAGCGCATATAAACAAGTTATACTTTCTTCTGTGGCAAAAGATTCACAGTCAGCTTTTTATCAATCAGACACCGCTGTTGAGTGTGCGCTCTATGCTGATTTCAAATTAGGAGGACCGACAGCAAGTGATAAAATTTCGGCTGGTTCTTGGAAATGTGGTAAAGATAATTCATTAACATGGAAGGATGTTGATCTGTATCTTGATACTACGAATATGTCTGATACAAATTATGCATTTTTTCCTAGTGATCCATCTGGTGCAGTGTCTTTGATTCGGTCTTCATGTTTTGAATTTGATGTTGATAAATCAGATTCGACAAAATCCGTCATTAAGGCGCGTGGATATAATAATTGCGATAAACGAGACCCGAAAACAGTTGAACGAGAAATTGAAGTAAATTATTGATATGACTTCTGATGTAAAAAACCGAATACAAAAACTTCGGGACGAGATTTCTCGTTTGCGTTTTGCGTACCACACTGAGAATGACCCAACGGTAACCGATGATGTGTATGAATCACTTACACGCGAACTTCGCGCGCTCGAAGAAGAGCATCCAGAATTTGCTGATTCAAATAGCGCAGTTAATCGCGTTGCAGGTATTCCTCTCCCAAAATTCAAAAAAGTTCCACACGAGTTGCGTATGCTCTCACTCAATGACGCATTTGGTGAAGACGAGGTGATAGAATGGGAAACACGCATCAGTAAATTGCTCGATACGAAACATTCTTATTTTTGCGAATTGAAACTCGATGGATTAGCAATTTCTCTTGTTTATGAAAACGGTGTGCTTGTTCGCGGGGCGACACGCGGAGATGGATTTATTGGTGAGGATATTACAGAAAATGTGAAAATGATTTCAACGATTCCTCTTCGTCTTTCTTCGCCATACCCAGAATATCTTGAAGTTCGCGGTGAAGCCGTAATGCCAAAGCGTGTTTGGCGTGCACTTAATAAGAAACAAGAGAAGGATGGCAAAACACTTTTTGCGAATACTCGCAATGCTGCCGCAGGTTCACTTCGTCAGCTTGATCCATCTATTGTAAAAGAACGCAATCTTGATTTCTTTGCTTGGGATATTAGTCAATTACGAATTACTAATGACGAATTACTAATTAAAACACATTCAGACAAACACAATTATTTAAGAAAATTAGGTTTTGTGCTTTCTCCGTATGAGAAAAAAGCAAAAAATCTTACTGAGGTATTTTCATTTATTGATGAAGTAGAAAAGGTTCGCGATGGCTTACCATATGGTACGGACGGTATCGTCATTTGTGTTGATGAGCTTGGATTACAGGATACGCTCGGTGTTGTCGGAAAAGCTCCTCGCTATTCAGTGGCATTTAAATATCCAGCTGAAAAAGCAACAACTGTCGTGACTGATATCACGGTGAATGTCGGCCGTACAGGAGTGCTCACTCCGCTTGCTCATTTCCGTCCGATACTTGTGGCTGGATCAACAGTGTCTAAATCTACGCTTCATAATATGGATCAGATAGAGCGTCTAGGTATTCGTATTGGAGATACGGTGATTATTCAAAAAGCAGGGGATGTAATTCCCGAAGTTGTAGAAGTGCTTGTAAATATGCGTACCGGCAAAGAGAAGAAATTTACAATGCCGAAAGAATGTCCTGTATGCGGAGCAGATGTTGAGAAAAGGGGTACCGCTGGCAGGCAAAGCTCCTCTTCACAAGGTCCTCGGGCATCCTCGCGTACGCTCGGCCAGACCATTGATCAGAGGACTTTGCCTGCCAGCAATACAAATTCAGTTGCGTATTATTGTACTAATAAAAACTGTCCAGCAAAAAATCGCCGAGGAATGCAACATTTCGTAAATGTTTTTGAAATATACACTATTGGTCCAAAGATTCTAGACCGATTGAAAGATGAAGGACTCATCAGTGATGTCGCTGATTTATTTACACTCGAGACATCAGACCTTGCAGGGCTTGAACGATTCGGCGCAAAATCTGCCGACAATATTATTTCTTCAATCGCATCACACATGCGCGTTCCCTTGTGGCGTTTTCTCTATGCGCTCGGTATTCTCCATGTTGGTGAACAGACAGCACAAGATGTCGCGAATCATTTTGGTACACTCGAAAAAGTAATGAATGCATCACGCGCCGATATTGAATCAATCGAGAACATCGGTCCTGTTGTCGCAGAGAGTATCAATGTTTTCTTTTCTCATAAAGAAAACCAAGCACTTGTTGCAAAATTACTTGCAAACGGTGTACACCTTCAAAAAGCGCTCGTGAAAAAAGGAGGCAAATTCGCTGGTAAAACATTTGTACTCACAGGGACACTCCCGACACTTTCTCGTGATGAAGCGAAAGCGCGTATTGTTTCCGAAGGTGGAAAAGTTTCAAGTTCGGTGTCAAAAAATACGAGCTATGTCCTCGCAGGGGATTCTCCAGGTAGTAAATATGATGATGCAGAGAAACTCGGGATTAAAATAATTTCCGAACCTGAATTTCTGAAGATGTTGTAATATAATTGTATATGGATAAAAATTTTGATCAATGGAATAATCTTAAGAAAATCTTTGAAAAAGAAGAAAGAAAATTCTTTGCTCACCCAAGAGAAATTTGGTGGTGTTCTCTCGGTGTAAATTTAGGAGCAGAGATAGATGGTAAAAATGATAATTTTGAAAGACCAGTTTTAGTTATTAGTGTTTATAGCAGAGAAACAATGTTTGTATTGCCAATTACAAGTAAAGAAAAAAATGATAAATTTCACTTTAAGATTTTTGTAAAAATAAAAGATATACAAACTGGGGAATATAAAGAAAAGCCTGTATGGATTAAATTAACTCAATCTCGTGTTATTAGCAACAAAAGACTTTTAAGAAAATTGGATTTAGTATCAATAGATAATTTCAGTAAAATTCTAGAATTTTTTAAGAATAGTATATAAAATCGAAAGCCCCCGTAAGGGGGGCTTTCTCGGAGGCCGAAGCCATAATATGCGTATTCTAGCATAATCACGGGTGAATAGTCAATATAGTTACAAAACCCCCATAAATAAGCCAAAAATCCACCCATTGACAAAATAGGCTTCTGTGTGATATAATGACTACCAAGAACGCTATTGTTCTCAACAAATAAATCTAAATAGATGACACAAAAATTCATCGTAGATCCACTCACAGTGCGTGGCCTACAAACCGAAGTAGACAAAAATCTTTGGTCAGCTTATGAAAAGCAGAACCCTGCTTACATTCAATGTCTTGTTGGTTTTCACAAAATGAGCCTAAAAGACAGAATGAAATTCTTTGGAATAAAATCCATTGAATTAATCAAAACCTCTTATCTCACCGAACTTTACCACGAAGAAGAAATATTCGTAGAAGAATGTGGTGGTGATATTGAATCTGGTTTAAGTTCTGCCGGAAATTTATTCACAGGTTATTTAAGTTCCAATTTGAAAGATTGGAAACTGATTAATCCACAGAGACAAACAGAAAGAACACAAGTGAAAGTGTTTGAAATGTGCAAAGATGCCGATTACAGTACGCTTTTCAATTCATTTAATATTGATTTGGAAAAGTTGTGTATGACCCAAGCGCAAATCAAAAACTTTTGTGAACGCCACAAAGATAAATTACGCAAAGATGGCTACGGAACATTTTTTCTTTTCAAAGAAAAAGTTGATGGGGAGGAAAAGTTCTTTGTTCCCCCTGTGAGCTTCGGTGACGGTGGTCGCTTGAAGCTCGATGTGAACTAGTTCCGCCATGACGATGTGTGGCACGCGAGCTATCAGCATCGTATTGTTGTTCCCGCTACAGTACTTATGTAATTTGTAACTTAATTTAGATTATTAATCTATTAATCCCTCAGGCACTTTGCGTGTACTGGGGGATTTTTGTATACTGAAATTGTATTCTTTTGATATCCTCGGTTGTTCGATTTAATCTTTATACTGAGACTTAGGGTAAAAGGTATGTTTTTAATATTGTTTAGAATTTGAGCGGATATGTCTTCTTGAAGCGCAACATTATTAGAAGCCAATAAAAAATAATTTGTAGGTGAGGTGTTTTTTAAACTCTTGGTTTAAAATAAAATACAGCATTATCATGTTTTGGTAAGCAGTGATATAGATGGAACACTTCACGAATTCTTTGTTGCCAATGTGAACTTCGATGACGATGGTCGCTTGAAGCTCAATGTGAACAAGTTCCGCAATGACAATGTGTGGAACGCGAGCAATCAGCATCGTATTGTTGTTCCCGATACACACTATTTCTCCCAAGTTGATTACTTGGGAGTTTTTATTTTAGAATTATTTGCGATGATAAACTTTCTCCACCCACCAAGATTTTTACCTACTTCATTCAATTTTTCAGCAAGTGCTAAATATTTTGTTTCATGTATGAGTTTATTTTCCCAAGCAATTTGCAGGAAAAAGGAAAGCGTATCAAGCCGAGTAATGGCATTATCTATTAATATTAATTTTTTATCCGCAGGAGAAAATATCGCTTGATGTATCATTTCAAGGGTAGATATGAATGATTGTTCGATTTTTGCGCCAAGCCCAAATCGTGCTATTTTAGGAACATGAGGAGCAATCAAAATCCAGTCAGAAAATGCCGACTTCAATGTTTGAATAACAATAGGTGTTGTTCGGGGGGGGGGTACTATTCATAGTTACGATAATATCATATCTGTTGAAAACCTGCTTCTCGCGTGGAAAGAATTTTTAAATGGAAAGAAGCAAAAGAAAGATGTTCAGGAATTTCAATTGCGACTGATGGAAAATATATTTGACTTGCATACTGTCTTGAAATCTAAATCCTACACTCACGGCGCATATCACCCTTTCAAAATAAACGATCCCAAGCCCCGCGATATCCACAAGGCACTTGTCCGTGACCGATTACTCCATCACGCGCTGTATCGAACACTCTATCCATTTTTTGATACTAAGTTTATCTATGATTCATATTCGTGTCGGAAGGAAAAGGGAACACACAGAGCAATGGAACGATTCCAGATATTTAAGCGGAGGGTGTCACGAAATAATACTCGAACATGTTATATTCTCAAATGCGATATTCGCAAGTTCTTTGCTAGTATTGACCACGAGATTTTGAAAGATATTTTTACTAAGCATCTTTCAGATATGGACACACGCTCGCTTCTCGAAAATATCATTGAGAGTTTTAATACAGAGGGAAGAAAAAATGTAGGGCTTCCTCTCGGTAATCTCACCTCACAACTACTCGTCAATGTGTATATGAATGAGTTTGATCAATATATGAAGCATGTATTGAAAGTGAAATACTATATCCGCTATGCTGATGATTTTGTTGTTTTCTCAGAGGATAAATCATATCTTGAAACTATTCTTCCGCAGATTTCCGAATTTCTCGAATCAAAAATAAAACTCTCGCTTCATCCTGATAAGGTATATATTAAAACACTTGCGTCTGGTGTTGATTTTCTTGGTTGGGTACATTTTCCTCACCACCGTGTGTTGCGAACAGCGACCAAGCGGAGAATGATGCGGAATCTGAAGAAAAATGGACACAGGGAAGAAACGGTGCAATCGTATTTGGGGATGCTGAAACATGGGAATGGGTGGAAAATTTCAAATACCATTAGAAATAAAAATATGCTATTCTAGGGCTATGCAACTCGAAGAAATAAAGAAACTTGCTATATTGGCTCGTATTGATATGAACGAGGAAGAAATGAATGAAATTGCTCACGATTTCGATTCTATTTTGGCGTATGTGGGGCAGGTGCAGGAAGTTGCGGGTAAGATTACTGCTGAGCAAGTTCATACCCTTACCAATGTCATGCGTTCTGATACAGTGACAAATACCCCAGGTGAATATACAGAACAAATCATTGCAGAAATGCCAGATACCGAAAATGGATATTTGAAAGTAAAGAAAGTACTATAAGTAAACTAATTTTATAATTCTTAATTTTGTAATTTTATAAATAATACTTTAATGAATTAATTTTTAAACATTTGATAATTTAGATATTATTTAAAAATTTAAAATTTTAAATTAAAAATTCTTCTCATGAATATTGACCTAAAAACCCTAACCATAGAAAATACTCACGAAGCCCTCAAAAGAGGTGACTTCACTGTAACTGATTTGGTGACTTCATACCTTGAAGTTATCAAAGAAAAAAATTCTGATATCAATGCGTATGTTGAAGTGTATGATGATGCACTCGCGCAGGCAAAACACGCGGAGGAAATGTTTGCAAATGGTACTGCAACGCTTATGACTGGTATCCCAGTTGCACTTAAAGACAATATGCTTAATGTCGGACACATCGCTTCTGCGGGATCAAAGATGCTTGAGAAGTATCGTGCGACATACGATGCAGGCGTAGTAGCACAACTTAAAAAAGAAGGTGTAGTATTTCTCGGACGAACAAATATGGATGAATTCGCGATGGGTTCATCAACAGAAACGAGTGCATTTGGTATTACGAAAAATCCCATCGATACATCACGCGTACCAGGTGGTTCATCGGGTGGCGCGGTCTCGTCAGTCGCCATGAATGGCGCGCTTGTCTCACTCGGCTCTGATACTGGCGGATCAATTCGTCAGCCAGCATCATTTACAAGTCTTGTTGGGTTGAAACCTACATATGGCACAGTATCGCGTTCGGGAATTATTGCGATGGCAAGCTCTCTCGATCAAGTTGGCCCTATTGGAAAAACAGTTCGTGATGTTGAAATACTTTTTAATACGATAAATGAATATGATGCAAAGGACAGTACCTCTGTACCGAAAGAAAAGCGTACTCACACTTCATCTTCCAAAAAGAAAATCGGTATCCCGCGTGAATTTCTGAAAGGTGAGGGGATTGATGGTGAGGTACTCGCAAATTTTGAGGAGAATTGTCAGAAATTAAAAGATGCGGGCTATGAGCTCGTTGATGTGTCACTTCCACTTATAAAATACTCGCTCGCTGTGTACTATATTATCCAACCAGCTGAAGTGTCGAGTAATATGGCACGCTATGATGGAATCAGATATGGACTCCATGAAGATGCGGATAAGCTTTTTGATGTATATGCCAAAAGCAGAGGTAAGGGATTTGGTAAAGAAGTCCGTCGTCGTATTCTTCTCGGAACATACATTCTCTCTCACGGATACTATGATGCCTACTATGCGACTGCCGTAAAAGTTCGTGATGCCATCAAAGCAGAACTCGCAGAAGCATTTGAGTCAGTTGATGCGATTATAACTCCGACAGTTCCATTCTTGCCATTTAAATTCGGCGAAAAATCAAAAGACCCTGTTGCTATGTATATGTCTGATTTATTCTGCGTACCAGCCAATATCGCAGGCACTCCGGCGATTTCTATACCATCAGGTAAAAATGAAAACGGCTTACCATTCGGACTTCACATTATGGCTCCGTTATTCTGCGAAGAAACACTCTTTGCCATTGGGAAAGATTTTGAAAGAGAGGTATAATATCTGATATGGCATTTTCGCCAACAGTACAATCTGTTGCTACCGAACCACTTTTCGATCCAACCTATCTCAACATTGAGTATATTTTTCGCCGTATTCTTGAAGTAGTTCAACCGCTTATTGATTTTATTACAAATCCACACACTTGGCAGACGATAGGGATTCTATCGTCACTTGCTTCTATTGGTTGTATTGCAATTATCGTTTATTCTCTTGTTCGGATGCGCGAAATTCAGCTTCATGAAAAAGAAGAAATTGACCATGAAATTGCTCACGCACTTTCGCACGATGATGCGATGCATAAGGCTGGCAATCCACGATGGCATTATATTTTGTCGTTACTCGAGGGGGCTGGTGAATCTGATTGGCGTGTAGCAATTATTGAAGCTGACTCTATGCTTGACGAAGCACTCTCTGCAAAAGGATGGGAAGGGAACGGTCTCGGAGAAAAACTTGAAAATGGAACAGGTGGCGGATTACAACATATTGGTGATGCGTGGAATGCACACAAGGTTCGTAATCAAATTGCTCACGCAGGGTCTGACTATGCGCTGTCTCAAACCGAAGCACGACGAGTTATTAAACTTTTCCAGAATGTGTTTGAAGAATTAGGGGTGATCTAACCTAAAAAATCCCGAAAGGGATTTTTTAGGTTAGATCAGTGGTTTGTGGCAGAACTCAAATCGTTGTGAATAGATCCGTAAAAGCATTCGGTTTTTCTTGAGTAAGCTGCCCACATTCTATCTCCGTATGAGTAGTGCCACCATTCTAGTGGGTAGTTAACGAAGCCCGCTTTGGTCATTGCGTCATATAAAATTTTCCTATTTTTTCTTTGTTCATCTGTTATTAAATTATTTTCAGTGTGAACTTTAATTCCACAATCTGTTAGTTTTGTTCCCATATCTAATCTATTACCATCTGAATCAATTACTGTGACATCAGTTGCTCCACCATATTGATGAGAGGACCCTCCTGGTGGTGAAGTGTAAAGACTGACCATCTTTTTCCATTTGGAATATTGAAAAATCATTTTTAGTGGATGTTTTAAGGCAAGCTGTCTTAGTCTTATTGAGTATAGTTCCTTTTGCATCCATACTGGTCTGTAAGCAGTTACAATTAAAAGTTGATAACCTAGTGGAAGATTATTTGCCGCTATATATAAAAGTTCTTGAGCACTTTTCCTTAGGTTAGGAGATAAATATTTATGGTTTTTTAAAAGTTTAACTCTTTCTGTTTCCTTTATTTCAATCAAAGGTTCATTTGTCTCTATTATTGTAATCTTTTTTATTTCTTCTAGAGGAAGACCTTTGTTTATTTGCATTTTAAAAGTATATCAAATTAGACCTAAAAAATCCCGAGAGGGATTTTTTAGGTTCAGGCGCGATCGACCGGAATCTTTCGCCCTACGGTCGCGGGTGCTTTTCAATTCGCGAAGCGAATAATGAAAAGCCTTTCAAGTCCGGTCGCAAGCAAAGCAGTTTGCTTGCTTTCTCTCGCGATGTATAAAGAAAAAACTGGCATAAGCCAGCTTTTCTTTATATGCGCGATCGACCGGACTTGAACCGGCAACCTCCCGCGTGCACTTATCCAATATTTTCATAAAGGCGTGGACTATATCTTCACCATGAGCGAACTTTTAGGTGCTTCTGTATCTAGTCTCTACGGCGCCCCCCAACCTATTTATTTTATAAAATAGGTTGGGGGTTCCCTCGGTATTAGCATATCCATATAAGACTTAGCCTTCACCGATATCCAGAAGAGTTTCAATCTGCCATTTCGACAGAAAGCTGCAGTAAAAATCTACAGGCGGGTGCTCTAACCAGTTGAGCTACGATCGCATTTTTGTATATATTTTTCAAACCTGTCCTTCTTTCGTTTGAGAAATAAAGGGCAAGTATCATTATACATAATTTTGTATAAAATCAAAGTATTTTTAACGCTATATTTAAGTTCAAAACCGCGTTCTTTTTTTACGAGAGAACCACCTAAAATTCCATATTTTTGCAAATTATTTTTTAATGATACAAGAAATTTCCTACTTCCAGAAGTAAAATAACTAGATAGTGTATATTTTTTCTTTATCTGTTTTTTATTTTTTAGTCCGAACCATACTCCACCATCACCATCAAAATATCCTCTTAAAAAATCAATAAAAAAATGAGATGGGATAGAGGGGAATTCCATGATATGACTTTTCTTAGGTGTTATACCAAGAATCATTAAATCACCACATATTTCTTTGCTCCCAATTTGTAATCGATAGAGTTGTTTTTGACCTCTTACTTTCTTCTTTTTTGAAATAACATGAGACGACCCCAGAGTATATTTTATTTTTTCTAAAATATCTTTATCTGTAATTTGTAATGATAAAAACCATGTCTTTCTTTTTGTGAGGATGATATTACCGTCAGCAAAAATAAATCCTAATACATAAGTCATTTCCGATGACCATTTCTTAAAGAATTTCTTATTTACTTTTTTATAGATAGGCATCTCTACGATAAAGTATATATTATGCCGTGACAGTAATGTACTCTACTAATAATATAAAACATAGAAAGAAATAACAAGATGTGTCGGCGGGAAGACTTGCACTTCCGACCTTAGCTTTATGAGTGCTATGCTCTAACTACCTGAGCTACGCCGACATGGTGATTAAATCTATTTTTTTACTACGACTCAATCCTTTGATTTGATATTCTCTTTTTAGTGCATCTGACTTTGTTTCGCACTGTTCAATATATATCATTTTTTTAACAGGATGGCTACTTGTGTAATGTCCACCTTTTTTGTTTTTATGTTCAGAAAATCTCCTTTCTGGATTATTTGTTGATCCAGTATATAAACTTCCATCTTTACATTCTAAAAGGTAAACAAACCACATATAATTATCCTTCGGCAGTTGGGCAAAATTACTGCACTAATGGAACTTCGCCTTGTCTACAAAATGCCGTATTACAAAAAGTAAAATTTACTATTGATGTGCTTATGCAGAGCTAAGTGAAGCGCATTTAAGTGCTTGCACTGAGCCGAGCGACGCCGGCGAAGTGTTGCGGGGGACTGAATCGAACAGTCATCTTAAGGTTATGAGCCTTACGAGATACCATTTCTCTACCCCGCGTGTATATTATTCCTTTACTCTATTTCAGAAACAATACCTGCTATTATACCTAAAATCACGAATTTTGCAATAATATTCGCTTTTTAGCCCATATTTGCTAGGATATAATTACACTATGAAGCAAGACAAAATATATATCTATGGAAAGCATGCTTTGACGGAAGCGCTCAAAAATTCTCCCCAAAGCATCAAAAAAGTATTTCTTTCATCCGAAGAGGACAAGGGACTTCTTTCACTTCTTTCCAAACACAACATTGCATATGGTAAATTAGGCAAAGGTGAACTCGCGGGTGATGTAAATGAAAATGCTACGCACCAAGGAGTCATCGGTCTCGTGTCCCTCGACCGACTTGTTGTTTCCTATGAACAATTTATAAAAAATCTGAAAATTACAAAGGACACTTCACTTGTTATTATGGGTGAACTCCAAGATCCTCACAATGTTGGTGCGATTATTCGTTCCGCGGCAGCGTTCGGTGTGTCAGGTGTACTTATGCCAGAGCATAACCAAGCCCCAGTGACAGGTACAGTTGTAAAAGTTTCTGCTGGTATGGCATTTAGTGTACCACTCGTGCGAATTGGAAATATAAATACAGTTATCCGTGATTTGAAAGACAAAGGATTCTGGGTGTATGGTCTCGACGGAGAAGCCAAGCAATCAATCGTTGATGAGAAATTTGATGCGCCAACAGTATTTATTCTTGGCAATGAAGCAAAAGGTATTCGTGAGAAGACTGCCGAACTCTGTGATGTGATGCTCTCTATTCCAATGCATCCACAATGTGAATCAATGAATGTTGCTTCATCAACAGCCGTTGCTCTCTATGCGTGGAGCGCGAAGCATGGAGAGGCGCTTAAATAAATATTTAATATCAAAATAATAAAAAACGCCCGTGTTTATGGGGCGTTTTTTGTATTGTTTAATGACAATTAATCTTCTTCTGTTTCTTCTTTGGTAAAAACCTCGTAGCATACCATGCCGGTTGCTGTTGATGGAGACAAGTAGTCCATCTTCTGTAAATCAAAGCCAAATTTACTGCACAAGTTTATCAATTCACTTTTGTGTCCGTGAACAATTAATCTTGCTGTTTCGGGTGACTTTGAGTCAAAGCGGCAGTTTCTTAGCCCGCGGTTCTCTCTTTTGCTCCTGTTTAGGTGATTCATTTGGTTCGAAAGCTGGCAACAGAATTGTCTGCCTGTCTCTGTTTTGAAAAATTCCTTTAGGTCTTCGCTGGATTTTTCCAGTAACAAAATTTTGATTTCCTCGGCAGATAATCCGTCTACCGATTGAATTTGTGAATTGGTTTGAGTTGTCATAAAACTTATTTGGGTTTAAGGAAATTTTTGGTTATATTACTACTTTCTTTTATTTTTGTCTAGCAGTAAAAATATATGCATAAATGCATATATTCCATCGCCTC
>CAYXYC010000005.1:0-31130 GCA_964469225.1 uncultured Candidatus Saccharibacteria bacterium
AACTTGTTAAAGCAGGTATGCCAGAGAGTGGAAAAGTAACACTCTATGATGGACGAACAGGTGATGCGTTTGATCAGGATATCGCTATTGGATACATGTATATGTTGAAACTTCACCACATGGTGGAAGACAAACTGCATATGCGTTCAATCGGACCATACTCTCTTATTACCCAACAGCCACTCGGTGGTAAGGCGCAAGGTGGAGGTCAGCGATTTGGAGAAATGGAAGTGTGGGCGCTTGAAGGTCATGGTGCTGCACACACACTTCGTGAAATGCTTACAATAAAATCTGACGATATTATGGGTCGGTCTCAGACATTCGATGCAATTATCAAGGGTCGTGAGATAGGTGAGCCAAATGTTCCAGCTTCGTTTAATGTGCTCCTCTCATATCTCCGTGGTCTCTCTCTCGATGTTGAACTTAAAAAGTCGAATAACCAATAATAATTTCTCACGATAAATATATGAAAACAATCGATACAACAGATTTTGATTCAATCACACTGTCGCTCGCATCCCCAGAGCGCATTGCCGAGTGGTCATACGGAGAGGTTACAAAACCAGAAACAATCAATTACCGTACTGGTCGTTCGGAACGCTCAGGTCTATTTGACGAGCGCATCTTTGGTCCAGAAAAAGATTACGAATGTTACTGCGGAAAATACCGCCGAATTCGTTATAAGGATATTGTCTGTGAAAAATGTGGAGTTGAAGTAACTCGTTCAATCGTTCGTCGTGAACGCATGGGCCACATTGATCTCGCCTCACCGGTAGCGCACATCTGGTTTCTTCGCGGTGTGCCATCACGAATGTCAGTACTTCTTAGTATTCCAGTAAATGACCTTGAAAAGGTTATCTATTTTGCCGGCTATATCATCACAACTGTTCACCAGAACGAAAAAGAAGAAATCATCAAAAACCTCGAAAGTGAATTCAAGGCCAAGATCAAAAGCGCAGCGGATGAAGAAGGTAAAGAAAAATTAAAAGAATTGCTCACAAATACAAAACGCGAAATCAATGAAATCGTCGTTGGTAAAGTGCTCAACGAAATTGCTTATCATCACTATAGTATCAAATACGGTAGTTCGTTTGAGGCATCTATTGGTGCGGAAGCAATCTACACACTCTTCAAAAATCTTGATCTTGAAAAGTTGAAAGAAGAAACACTTGCACAGATTCCAAAGGCAAGTTCACTTGATAAAGAAAAGCTTGAAAAGCGCATGTCGCTCATTCGTTCAATGATTCATTCTGGTATTCGTCCAGAATGGATGTTTTTGACTCGTATTCCAGTTATTCCACCAGCACTTCGTCCAATGGTTGCACTTGATGGTGGTCGTCACGCAACATCTGATCTAAATGATTTGTACCGACGCGTTATCAATCGAAATAATCGTTTGAAGAAATTGAAAGAAATCGGCGCGCCAGATGTTATCTTGCGTAATGAAAAAAGAATTCTCCAAGAAGCGTGTGACGCGTTAATTGATAACTCAATCGCAAAGCAAAATGATTCACAGGCGGTTTCAACATCACAGAAGCGCGCACTTAAATCACTCTCTGATAACCTTAAGTCAAAACAAGGCCTCTTCCGACAAAACTTGCTCGGTAAGCGTGTGGACTATTCAGGCCGTTCTGTTATTGTGGTTGGTCCAAATCTTAAACTCAATCAGTGTGGATTGCCAAAGCACATGGCGCTTGAGCTCTTCCGTCCATTTGTTATTTCAAAAATTCTTGAAACAGAACTCGCATTCAATATTCGTGGTGCAAACCGTCTCATTGAAGAAGGTATTCCAGAAGTGTGGGCGATTCTCGAAGAAGTAATTCGTGGTAAGTATGTGCTTTTGAACCGTGCTCCGACGCTTCACCGTCTTGGTATTCAGGCATTTCAGCCAGTTCTTATTGAAGGAAATGCAATTCAGGTTCATCCTCTAGTTTGTACTGGATTCAACGCTGACTTCGATGGTGACCAAATGGCTGTTTATGTACCACTTTCAGAAGAAGCGCAGAACGAATCTCGCGATTATATGGCGGCAAACAAAAACTTGCTCAAGCCACAAGATGGCGCGCCAATCGTCATGCCGAAAATGGATATGATTCTCGGTTGTTACTGGATGACAAAATCTGTTGATGGCGAAAAAGGTGAAGGTATGGCATTTTCAAGTCCTAATCAGGCAATTACCGCTTTTGATTTAGGAGCAATTACATTCCGCGCAAAAATTAAAGTTCTCGGTTCTGACAAAGACCGTTATAAGAAATTTGAAGGCAAGCCATTTGAAACAACAGTTGGCCGTCTTTTCTTCAATAGTATTTTCCCTGATGATTTCCCGTTCATGAACGAAGAAATTACAATCAAACGAATGTCACTTCTTGTTGATGAGCTCATCATGCTATACGGCATTGATGCAACACCGAAAGTTCTTGATAAGATTAAAGAATTTGGTTTCCAGTATGCGACATATTCTGGTGTCACATGGGGTATTGATAATGTGACTGTTCCAGAGGGCAAGAAAGATATCGTGTCTCGCGCTCGAGATGAAGAAGAAACTGTTCGTGGACAATTTGATGATGGTTTGCTTTCTGAAGATGAACGCTATCAGAAGATTATTGAAATTTGGGAACATGCGAAAAAGGATATCGAAAAGATTATTCCTGGTACGCTTGATTCACGAAGTTCAACATACGATCTCATCACATCAGGTGCTCGTGGAAACATGGGATCGCTTGTGCAGATGTGTGGTATGAAAGGTCTCATTGTTAACACATCAGGTGCGACACTTGATTTCCCAATCATCCCATCATATATTGAAGGTCTTTCTCCGCTTGAATATTTCATTACAACTCACGGTTCTCGAAAAGGTACTGCCGACACGGCGCTTAACACTGCGAAGGCTGGTTACCTTACTCGTCGTCTCGTTGATGTAGCGCAAGATGTCATCATTACTGATGAGGATTGCGGTACAAAACATGGCAAAAAAGTTGTGGCGGTTGATGGTGTATTTGCAAAATTCATTAACGGCCGTGTTCTTCTCTCTGATGTAAAAGGTGCCGACGGTGCAGTCCTTATGAAAAAGGGAACACTCGTGATGAAAGAAGATGCGCGAATGCTTGAAAAAGCTGGCGCGACAGAAGCCATTGTTCGTACTCCACTTTCATGTGAAGTAACACACGGTATTTGCCGAATGTGTTATGGTCTTGATCTTGGACGAAACTGTCTAATTGAACTCGGTCAGGCTGTTGGTATTATTGCAGCGCAAGCGATCGGTGAACCAGGTACTCAGTTGACACTCCGAACATTCCACGCCGGAGGTGTGGCGGGCGGATCAGATATCACACAAGGTCTCCCTCGTGTTGAAGAAATTTTTGAACGACGCATTCCAAAGAATCCAGCAATTGTCTCACAGACAGACGGTGAGGTTCTTGAAATTACTGATAATGGTAAGGAAAAAGTTATTAAAGTCCTTTCTGACACAAAAGTTGATGGTAAATCAAATGAAATTGAATATGTTGTGCCATTCCGCCGACAGCCAGTTGTAAAAGCAGGAAGTAAAATTACAAAAGGTGAATTAATAACTGATGGATCTGCGGAAATTACAGAAATCGTTAAATATGGTGGAAAAGAAAAGGCAGAAGAATACATTATTGATGAAATCAATAAAGTGTATGATCTTCAAGGTGCGTCAATTTCTCGTAAACATATTGAAATAATTATTCGTCAAATGTTCTCTCGAAAGAAGGTTAAAGATGCAGGTGATACTACATTCTCACCTGGTGAAATTATTGAAACTATTGAATTGATTGAAGAAAACACTCGCGTTGAAGAAGAAAACGGAAAACTCGCGGTTGCAGACACAATCGTGCTTGGTATTACAGAAGTTTCTCTAACAACAAAAAGTTGGCTTTCTGCGGCATCGTTCCAGAACACAAACCGTGTTCTCATCAACAATGCAATTCGTGGTGGCGTTGATAATCTCCGTGGTCTCAAAGAAAATGTCATCATTGGTAATTTGATTCCAGCTGGTACTGGTTTTGGTGTAAAGCGCGCTAATAAAGCTGTCGAAGAAGACAATAGTGGTGCTGACGAAGCATAAAATTTGTTTCTCTGTTTACAATTAAATATATGAATGGATCCGTACAAACAATTAAAGACCGACTCTCTATTGTTGATGTGATTTCATCATATCTATCTGTTTCGCAGGCGGGTAAAAATTATAAAGCGCGCTGTCCATTTCATAACGAAAAGACGCCGTCGTTTTTCATCTCGCCTGAGCGAGGTAGTTATTATTGTTTCGGTTGTGGGGCCAAAGGCGACATTTTTTCTTTTGTTGAACAATTTGAGGGTGTTGATTTTCGTGGTTCTCTAAAATTACTCGCTGACCGCGCGGGGGTAACACTCGAATACAATGCATCATCAAAAGACAATCGTGATACAAAAGAACGACTCTATGACATTATGGAAGAGGCGACACTTTTCTTTGAAGCAGAATTTGCTCGTAATAAAGAGGCGCGAGCGTATCTAATGGGGCGAGGATTGTCCGACGAGATGATTCGCGCTTTTCGTATCGGCTTTGCTCCGGATGCGTGGCAGTCGGTTTCAACGCATCTTCTAAAAAAAGGATACAGCCAGAGTGATATTGAAACAGTCGGGTTAACAAAAGAATCAGAAAAACGATCTGGGCATGCGTACGATAGATTTCGTTCACGGATTATGTTTCCGATTTCTGATTCAAGTGGACGAGTGATTGCTTTCTCGGGTCGTATTTTTGGTAAAGATGATACGAGTGAGGCGAAATATCTCAACAGTCCTGAAACACCACTTTTCAATAAAGCATCGGTGCTATATGGTATTGATAAAGCCAAAACTGCAATTCGCACACGCGGATACAGTATTGTTGTTGAAGGGCAAATGGATTTGATTTTGTCACACCAGGCAGGATTTACTAATACCGTTGCGACATCTGGCACAGCTTTTTCTGATACAACTGATAATCACGAAGCAAAAATTACAAATTTAGGATTGATTCGCCGACTCTCACCGAACATCATATTTGCTTTTGATGGTGATAGCGCTGGTATTCGTGCAACGAGCAGGGCTGTAATGATTGCACTCTCACTTGAAATGCAGGTTAAAACAACAGCACTTCCTGAAGGTAAAGACCCTGCTGATATTATTCGCGAAAATGCTGATGCGTGGAAAGAATATATAAAGCAGTCAGTGAATATTGTTACATTTCACCTTAATCGTATTTCAAAAGAAACAAACGATGCACGCATTCGCGGGCGGAAGGTTCGTGAAATAATTTTCCCATTTCTTTCAATGGTTGGAAGTGCAATCGAACGAGGGGCGTATATTCATGAAATCTACAAGACGACTGGTATTACTGAACAGGCGATTATGGATGATTTTCGAGAATATGAAAAATCTCATATGCAAAATCATGATACGAGTGGACGAATAAAAGAAAATAAAATTACTCAAATAGAACGCTCGCGAAAAGACAGACTAGAAGAAAGATTATTTGGAATAATTTTTTGGAGTGAACAGGGGAGTGTGATTGATTCTGGTGGACAGAAGCAGATTGATGAATTTGGTGAACGCATTGGCAACGAGCATTTTTCAAAACTGCGTGCCAAGTATGAGGAGCAGGCGCAAACCCTTTCATTCGAAGCGGAAATGTGGTATGGTGAAAAAATTACAACGCTCCCTAATGACCTTGAAGAAATATTACTTAATCTTGAAGAAGAAATATTACATACAAATAAGCGCGAGCTTGCTCCGCTCGATACACAAGAAAAACTGGTCGCTCATACAAATATAACGAAACGCATTGAAGAAATTAAACTTAAACGCCTTCAAAAATAATATGTCTAAAAAAAACACAAAGAAAAAGAATACAAAAAAGCCAGTTAAAAAAATGGTGAAAAAATCAGTAAAATCACCAAAAGCTAAACCAGTAAAAAAGAGCGCAAAGAAAAAGTTAGTAAAAAAGGTGACGAAGAAGCCAGTCAAGAAAGTCGCAAAGCCAGCCAAGAAAGTTGTTGCAAAAAAAGCACCAAAGGTTAAGGCATTAAAGCAAACTGCTGCTGAGAGAAAGGCATCAGATCTTGCTCATAAGGCTGATGATATGATTGAGAAGGGTAAGAAGCGTGGATTTGTTACTTACGACGAAATCATTAAAGTTTTCCCTGATATTGAAAACAATATTATGTTTCTTGATGAACTCTATGAGAAACTTTCTGCTTCAGGTGTTGATGTTCTTGAAGGAGGTAATTTACTAGATACTGATGGTAATACTGAAAAGGCAGCCCTCAAATACAGTAAAGATACACCATCGTATGATTCAATTCAGATTTATTTAAAAGAAATTGGTCAATATTCGCTTATCTCTGCTCAACAGGAAAAAGAACTTGCAAAGCGTATTGAGAAAGGCGAAGAGGAAGCGAAAAATCTTCTTGCTCGCGCGAACTTGCGTCTAGTTGTTTCTATTGCCAAGAAATATGTCGGACGAAGTTCTGATTTGACACTCCTTGATTTGATTCAGGAAGGTAACCTTGGTTTGTTCAAGGCCGTTGAGAAATTCGATTGGACAAAAGGATACAAATTTTCAACATACGCTACATGGTGGATTCGTCAGTCAATTACTCGCGCGCTTGCTGACCAGTCACGCACGATTCGTATTCCAGTGCATATGGTAGAAACAATTTCAAAATACAAACAGGTCGTTCGCAGGCTTTCACAAGACCTAGGCCGCGACCCACTTGTTGAGGAAATCGCCACTGAAATGAATCTCGATGTGGAGAAAATTCATGTGATTGAACAGATCAATCAGGAGACAGTTTCACTTGAACAGCCGATAGGGGATGATGACGAGAAATCAACTCGCGGTGAATTTATTGCTGATGACAAAATTCTTCGTCCTGACCAAGAAGCCGCTCGTCGAATTCTCTCTGACCAAATTAAAGAAGTTCTTGATACTCTCTCTCCGAAAGAACGCAAGATTCTTGAGCTTCGTTATGGATTGAACGATGGTATCCAGCATACCCTCGAAGAAGTAGGACAGGACTTTGGTGTCACTCGTGAGCGTATTCGCCAGATTGAAGCCAAAGTACACGAGAAGCTCCGCAGTAATGAAAAGATAGCTCGATTAAAGAATTACTTTGATTAGTAAAATATTTACTGTTTAAAAATAAACTTTGTATTTCTCACATCTCGTCCCGTAGCAAGTTTGATGCGCACTCGGCATAAAACTTTGCTTTGGGATAGCTCGATTAAAGAATTATTTTGACTAGTAACTTAAAAACCCTCAAGCCTTTGGCCTGAGGGTTTTTATTAATATTTTCCTGCGAGAGTGTGAATGATTTGATCACGCAATTCTTCGTCATTTGTTTTTTCAAGTAATGACACAAGTTCATTTCTCTCCGCTGATTTATCAATCCTTACGAGATTAATATAAGTGCGAACATATTGATCAGTTAATTGTTTAAATTCTGGTTCAAACAATTCTGGATTGTCGTATCCAGATTCATATTTTAGTGCAAATAGGGCATCACGGGCTTTTTCGTGTTCTCTTTGTGCTTTTAATACATTTTTATGTTTTTTCTCATCAAGATATATCGCCAAAATAACAAGAGAGAATACAGATACAAGAATGTTTATAATGTAAGGTTCCATAACTTTCCAATTTTTTCTATTTTTATCATAAAAGATATAAGATGTCAAAAAAAATACCACACAGGATAATCCTGTGTGGTATTTTTTTGACATGATATTTACAACTGTTCCGTTACTGATTCATCTCCGGTTTTGAGAAGTCCAAAGAGAAGGTCAGAATATTTCCAGAATGCATCGTTGCCTTTTATTTTCGCTACACATTCTGCCGCCGCTAATTTCTCAAATGAATGCTGGTGGAGTGGCCAGTGACGGTAAATCCAATTTACACTTCCGTTTGAGTCATCAACAATCTTTTTTAAAGTAGGATGAATTCTTTTACAGAATGGACATTCGTAATCAGAGTATTCAATGATAGTTATTTCAGCATTTTGTTTTCCATAAATATGATCCGTTGGAAGGGAGAGGGGAACATCGCCCTTGTATTCTTTTGCCACTTTACCTGCTTTTATACCATCAATAACTGTTTTGATATTTTCGTATGATTCTGCTCCGAGGATTTCTGCTTTTAGTCCGTTTGAACCAATAACGACACTGTATGGTGTTCCTCGTTCATCTGCTGGAACGGATTTAATTGCTCGGGTAACACTTGCCTGAATAGAGGTATTTAATCCCTGTGCATCAAGACTCTGTAAGCATGATGTCATTTCGTCTTTAGAAACACGCACTTGTTCTGAAAGGGTTTTAGGTGCTCTTGTTAGACCTCCTTTATTTACAAAAATGGTAAGGGCTATCAATATTCCGACAACTAAAATTGCCTGAGGTGTTGTAAATTGGGGTGTTTTTGTGTTGTTTTCATTCATAATCATAAGTATACCATATCTGCTTATTGCATGGTTGTGCATTAATCGTGATATAATAAAAAAGTAAAGGTCTTATTATCATTTTATTATACCTATTTTACTCTATGTGTAATTGTCATGGTAAGTGTGGTACTTCGAAAATTGCGTGGTACCTTGTACTCATCGGTGGTATTAACTGGGGTCTTGTTGGTGCAGGAATGCTCATGGGTTCTTCATGGAATCTCGTGAACATGCTTCTTGGCGGAATGCCAACAATAGAAGCAATTGTGTATCTTCTTGTTGGTATTTCTGCTATTGTTAGCATCTTTGGATGCAAGTGCAAGAAATGCAAAGAAGCATGCGCATCATGCTCTGTTGAAGCCCCAAAGACAATGTAGTTGTTTACAAGTAGAAACCCGTCGCGCGTCTATCCGTGCGACGGGTTTTGCGTTGAAAAATATAGCTAATTGTGGTATAGTGGCGCTACAATATGGATTTTCTCTACACGCTTGTTTTCTATACGATTTCATTCCTGTCCGTCTATGTACAGGTCTTTTTTCTTATTACATTTCTCCAAAAACGAAAACAGATTGTCTATCATTCTGATGATTTAACACTTGCTTCATACCCGAGCGTGACAGTAACTGTTCCGTGTTATAACGAAGAGCATACGATTACAAAGACAGTTGGATCGCTCCTCGCGCTCGATTACCCAAAAGATAAATTGACGATTTTTCTTGTTGATGATGGCAGTACTGATAATACATGGCAAAAAATTCAAGAATACGCCTCGTATCCTAATATAAAAATTTTTCAAAAAGAAAATGGTGGCAAGCACACTGCGCTTAATCTCGGACTCTTACATGTTACGACAGAGTTCGTTGGATGTCTGGATGCTGACTCATTTGTTCACCCGCAGGCACTCAAGCGCATAATGAGCACCTTTGATCGTCATCCGAAAACAATGGCAATAGCGCCTTCAATTATTGTTTACAATCCGAAAAATGTTCTTCAAACCGCTCAGAAGGTTGAATATGATATGGCTGTATATACAAAGAAAATGCTCGGATTCACTGGTGGAATTCATGTAACACCAGGGCCATTTTCAATTTTCCGCAAGAAAGTTTTTGATGATCTTGGTCCATATCGTAAAGCACATAATACTGAAGACCAAGAAATCGCACTTCGTATGCAAGAGCATGGCTATAAGATTGACCACTGCCCAGACGCGTATGTTTATACCGTTGCGCCAGATTCAGTTATTAAATTATATAGACAGCGTATTCGTTGGATTTATGGCTTTATAAAAAATTTGGTTGATTATCGCCGACTTATTTTTAAGAAGAAGTATGGGACACTCGCGCTTTTTACTTTGCCATCAGGTCTTATCTCGATTGTCGGTGTGATTTTCTTGTTTAGTACTATCCTCTATAATATTGGACAGTATGTTTACCGAAAATATGTTCAAATCCAAACAGTTGGTATTGATGGAACGCCATCATTTCACTTTGATTGGTTTTTTGTGAACACACAGGCCGCCTTGTTCTTCTCAATAATTCTCTATATACTGGTTATCGTATCTGTTGTTTTAGGTAAGAGAATTGCTGAAAAAAAGGCCGGATTTTCTTTTACCTTTGTTTATTTTATTGTTATTTATAGCGTTATTGCTCCTTTCTGGCTTCTGCGCGCACTTTACAATGCAATCCGTTCTCGCGAGTCGAGCTGGACATTTGAAAGACGAGCCAATAAGGCGCCTATTAGTTAAACTATGCAAAATTTCGAACCAAACGATTGGAAAAAATACATTCTTACATTTCTTGTTACTGCAGGACTATTCTTGTCAGCATTTTGGATTTCAAATTATTTTACTGGTCGCAAAATAGATCAAGTAAAAATTGCGGAGGATAAAATCTCGCTTGACTTGATGTCATCTGAAATTCAATTTTCACTTTTGCAGGAAATGTCGTGTAAAGATGTTTCGTCTAATGCCTTATCATCTGAATTAAATTCGCTTTCTGACAAGATTGCGTACAGTGAAAATAATATCGGTACCGATAACTCAAGTGTTGTAAGTTTGAAAAAATATTACTCAATTCTTGAAATCAAGGATTATCTTTTAATGAAACGCATAAGTGAAAGATGCGGTCAGAAGTCGGTTTTTGTTCTTTACTTTTATAGTAATGATAGTTGTAGTGATTGTACCAAGCAGGGTTATGTTTTGACCTCGCTTAAAGAAAAATATCCTGCACTCCGAGTATATTCATTTGATTACGACCTTGAACTCTCAGCGACAAAAGCAATGATTTCAATTTATAATGTTCCAGATAAATTGCCGGCGCTTGTTATTAACGGACGCGTATATTCAGGATTCCAAAGTATCGAAGCGGTAGAGAAGAATTTCCCACAGTTAAAGACATTAAAGAAAAAAGAAGCGCCAAAAGAAACAACAAAGAAAAGCGCATAAACCCAAGAAATCTAAATCTTGAATGATTCTATCTTTACCGAATTCGTCCCATGGGACGAATTCGGTAAAACCAAAAACCACCCCGACGGGTGGTTTTTGGTTAGGGGACAAATGGTTGATTGAGTAATGGGTTTTGACAATTATACCCCCTAGGGGGTATAATCTAAATATATGAAATACATGGACAACGATACTAAAACAA
Source organism: uncultured Candidatus Saccharibacteria bacterium (assembly GCA_964469225.1). Lineage (GTDB taxonomy): Bacteria > Patescibacteriota > Minisyncoccia > Phycocordibacterales > UBA9973 > UBA8515. The sequence goes on from CAYXYC010000005.1 coordinate 11,114, forward strand.
AAACAGTTCGTCGCCTTAAACTTTTAGAGGGTCAAATACGAGGGCTTCAAAAAATGGTAGAAAATGATACTTATTGTATTGATGTTATTACTCAAACCTCAGCTGTAAAACAGGGGTTATCTAATGTGGAGGACATGCTCCTTCTAAACCATCTTGGTCATTGTGTCTTTCATCAAATACAATCTGGCCAGACAAAAAAAGCCAAAGAAGAAATAATCAAGGTGTATAAATTAAAGAGAAAATAATTATTAGCATAATCAATATTTTATGCAAACAGAACACTACAAAGTAAAGGGAATGCATTGCGCGTCTTGCTCGTCGGTGATTGAGAAAACACTTAAGAAAATTAAGGGGGTGCATTTGGCAGAGGTTAATTATGGAACAGAAAAAGCAAAAGTTTCTTTTGATCCAAGCGAAACGAATGTTCACGATTTTTCTAAACACATTGAACCACTCGGATATTCATTAGAAGTTTCGAACACAAATAACATTTCGAAAATGCCAAGCGCAAGCGCAAGTGAAATGGGCATGTCAGAAGAAGATCATTCTCTTCATCTTGGCATCAATCAATCAAAAAAAGAAAAATTAGCCGAAGTATCTGATATGCGTACGAAAGTATTTTCAGCAATTCCTCTTGCGATTTTTTCGGCTTTTATTATGGGTTGGGAAATTCTCGCCAAATATAAAATCGTTTCCGGAATGAGTAATACTCTTGAAGAGTTTTTTCATCACCTTCTTCCCATCATGGCGACATATATTCTTTTTGTCGTTGGTAAGCCATATATTCTCGGACTCTATAGATTTATCAGATACGGTAAGGCAAACATGGACACGCTTATTGGTATTGGTACGATTTCCGCCTTTTTGTATAGTTTTACTGTAAGTGCATTTGAAGATATTTTGCGTCCTTTTGTGAATGTTCTGTATCAATATTATGATGTGACGATTATTGTTATTACATTTATTGCACTTGGAAAATATCTTGAAGCGCGTTCAAAAATAAAAACTGGAGATGCGATTGAAAAACTTCTTAACTTGCAAGCAAAGACAGCTCTCGTTATTAGAGATGGTAAAGAAGTAGAAATTTCGGTGAACGATGTTGTTCATGGCGATTTGATTATTGTGAAGCCTGGGGCAAAGATACCAGTTGATGGAGTCATAACTCTCGGCAGTTCTTTTGTTGATGAATCAATGGTCACAGGAGAGCCGATGCCAGCACATAAAAAAGTTGGTGATAGTGTTGTGTCGGGGACAATTAATACCAGCGGTTCGTTTACATTTAAAGCGACGAAAGTTGGCTCTGAAACATTACTCGCTCAGATTATCAAAATGGTTGAAGAAGCAGAGGGAAGCAAGGCACCAATTCAAGCGATGGCGGATAAAATATCTGCAGTTTTTGTGCCGATTGTCCTTGGTATTGCTTTTCTTTCTCTCGGAATTTGGATTATTGTTGGTTCGCAGTATATTGGATTCTCTCAGGCGCTTTCATTTGGTCTTGTGTCTTTTGTTGGAGTCCTTGTCATTGCGTGTCCGTGCGCGCTTGGTCTTGCGACACCGACAGCTATTATCGTTGGTGTTGGCAAAGGGGCAAAAGACGGAATTCTTATAAAAGACGCTGCGACCCTTGAAAAACTTCACAAGGTAAATACTGTTGTTGTTGATAAAACAGGAACAATAACTAAAGGTAAGCCGACACTTACAGATATACAAAATTTTTCTGATGTGGAGGATAATAAGCTCGTTTCGATTATTGCGTCTCTTGAAAAGAAGTCTGAGCATCCAATTGCGCACGCAATCGTAAAATATGCTGAAGAAAAAAGTATACTCCTGTCTGATATTTCAGAATTTGAAAGTTTGCAGGGTAAGGGGGTGCAGGGTTTTGTTCAGGGTGTTCTGTATTTTGTTGGCAATGTTAAGCTCGTTGATGAACTTTCACTCTCTTTTGATACGGCAAAGCTTGATAAGTTTACATCACAAGGTAAGACACCGGTAATTATTGCGACTAAAGAAAAAGTCCTCGGTTTCGTTATGGTGGCTGATGAAATAAAACAAGAATCAAAACAAGCGATTGCTGACTTACATAAGTTAGGTATCACGGTCATTATGTTAACTGGTGATGACGAAAAGACTGCAAAATATATTGCATCTATTGTTGGTATTGATGAAGTTGTTGCTCATGTTTTGCCACAAAACAAGCGTGAAAAAATACAAGCGCTTCAAGCCTCTGGTCATGTTGTCGCTATGGCTGGAGATGGGGTCAATGATGCGCCGGCTCTTGCACAAGCGGATGTTGGTATTGCGATGGGGACTGGGACTGATGTTGCAATAGAATCAGCTGGTATAACACTGCTCGGGGGTGATATTTCAAAACTAGTTAAGGCAATTCGTCTTTCGAAGATGACAATGAGAGGAATTAAGCAAAATCTTTTCTGGGCATTTTTCTATAACATCGTTGGTATTCCACTTGCATCAGGAGTGTTTTATCCAATTTTTGGATGGGTGTTAAACCCAGTCTTTGCTGGATTTGCTATGGCGATGTCATCAGTGTCGGTCGTTTCAAATTCATTACGCATTAAATCTAAAAAATTATAATTATGAATACACATACATTTCATGTTTCAGGAACACACTGTGCGTCGTGCAAAATACTAATTGAAGATATATTGAATGAGCAGGATTTTATTCAGAGCGCTAGTGTTGATTTAAAAAATAAAACGATTGAAATTCATACTAACGATATGCGAGACCAAGAAGAATTTGCGAAGGTTTTGACGGGTATGGTTCATTCGCATGGATATAGCGTATCAGTTGAAAAATCAATCGTACAAAAACAAAAAAATGATGTTATCTGGAAAGCATTGCCAATTGGATTAGGATTTCTAGTGCTTTTTTTCTTGTTGCAAAAATCAGGTATTCTCAATGTTGGTATTGGTAGTAAAGTAACACCTATTACCAGTTTTGTTATTGGCCTCATCGCTTCTTTTTCAAGTTGTCTTGCTATTGTTGGTGGTTTGGTCCTGTCATTGTCGGCAAAAATATCCGAGGATAATATAAGTGATACAAAAACATTCATATTATTTCATATAGGAAGAATCGTTAGTTTTGGATTGCTTGGTGGTGTGCTTGGCCTAATCGGTAGTGCCATTGGTATCAATTTTACACTCACTACAATACTAGGAATTTTGGCGTCATTGGTAATGTTGTTTTTAGGTTTCAACTTGGCGGGAATCTTTGAAAGAAATAAAATAACTCTTCCATCGGGAATATTTAATTTCTTTAGACGAATTGAGCATAAAGCAATAACTCCGTTTATAATTGGCTTCGCAACATTCTTTTTGCCGTGCGGTTTTACTCAATCAATGCAGATTTCGGCATTAAGTAGCGGTTCATTTATGTCAGGGTTTTTAATTATGCTTTCATTTGCTATGGGCACATTACCCATGCTTGCTTTGCTTTCTTTTGGTTCGGCTTCATTTGCTCACGGAAAACATGCCCCGCTATTTTTCAAATCAGCGGGAATCGTTGTTATCGGTCTTGGTCTATTTGCACTTCTTTCTGGGCTTGCGGGGCTTGGAATTATAAATCCATTATTTAATATATAGTGTATGAATAAAAATACTTCAATATTACTCACGATAATTTTCGTTTTCATTATCATAATCATATTGCGAGGTCAATCAAATGATAACAGTCATTTTGTTGATGCGCCATCGTTCCAAAATGTTGAAATACAAGATGGTGTTCAGTATGTCAGAATTACTGCCCGCGGTGGATATTTACCACGAATATCAAATGCCACAGCTGGTATCCCAACAAAACTAATTGTTAAAACAAACGGCACATATGATTGCTCTGCCTCACTTGTTATTCGGTCTATTGGGTATCAGAAAATATTACCTCAAAATGGTGAGGAGGTGATTGATCTTGGTATACCAAAAGCAGGAACACTACAAGGATTGTGCAGTATGGGAATGTATAATTTTACAGTTAATTTTAAATAGGATGTCATAGATACAAAATAAAAAAATGCCCTACTGGGCAGTTTTTTTAGAGTTTTTAATATATTTATCTTTTCGCCATTGTCTTCCTTTGCCTCGATTAAAATTTTTAAAATAAGGAGTAAGTGCATGACAATTAGGGCAGAGAAGTATCAGGTTTTCTTCTTTATTATTTTCAGAGTTACCGTCTTTGTGGTCAATCTCAAGTGGAACGGTTGCAGTTTTTGGATGACGCTTATTCCATTTACAGAGAGCACATTGTTCATTATATTTTTCAAATAAATATCTCTTTAGGTGTCCTGAAATGTTTTTTGCAGTTATTCCAATATTTCCATTTTCTTTACCTTTTTTCCATCGCAAAATATAGGTTTTGTATTCGAACTCTTTTTGGCATTGGTTTGAACAGTACTTTTTCTGAAATCGTGTAATAAGTTTTATGTTGCATTCATCACATTTTCTTGTGTCCATAGTAGTATAAGTATACCATCTATAAAATCATGTATAGGTACACACTTGTGGATAAATTAAAAAGGTACTATTTCTCATTAGAAAATAGCACCTTTTTAATTTATTGAGCCGGCACGAGGATTTGAACCCCGGACATCCGCTTTACAAAAGCGGCGCTCTACCAACTGAGCTATGCCGGCATGTATTCGTTTTTGAAATTAACTACTATTCGTGTTCTTCTTTTACCTTCTCTTTTATGTGCTTAATTTTGGCTTTTGATTCAAGAACCGCACGCTTCACAAAAGATAGTTTTGTTGGTGTTGGCGAGTCAGAAATCTTTGGTTCAAAATACGCATGAATCTTTGGCCACTTTTCAGAAATCCATTTTTTACCCTTTGTAATAAAGATAAACCAATGTTTTACAACGAAAAGTACAATCCATTGAATAACATGCTTTGCCAAATATAGCATAGTCCGTTCGAATTGTCGAAACGAGAACGAGGGAAGTGTGTGCTCCTCAAATGTTCCTGTTTCGACTCGTCCGGTTCGCAATTCCCACGCACGAAAAGCGAGCATTCCAAATGCTGTTGTAATCGCAATAAGAAAAATGGTAATGGGAAGGATCATATGCTATCCGATTGACTCACGGATAAATCGTACCAAAGAAGCACCCGAGTTAGCAAGGAGCGTACCCACAGTTACATCTGGATTCTTAACGAATGGCTGGTCCATGAGTGTTTGTTCTTTGAAATAAGTATTCAATTTACCTTCGAGCATCTTTGCTTTAATTTCTGCTGGCTTATCGCTTTCAGCAACTTCTTTTTCTATTACTTCAATAACTTTTGTCTTGTCTTCTTCTGTGATATCAGAACTTGTTGTGTAGACTGGCTTCATTGCGGCGATATGCATTGCAATATCTTTTGCGAGTTCTTCTGTTCCGCCTGTAAGAGAAACAATAACCGCGCTTTTACCAGAGTGAACATACGCACCAAGTGTGCTTCCTTCGATTTCTTCAACAGTACCGAGTTCTATTTTTTCTCCAACTTTCTGGACAACTTCATTGATGAGGTCTGCTGATTCTCCTTTCATTTCATCTATACCTTTTTCAAGCGCGATACCAGCGAGTTTTGATGCAAGCGTTGTGAAGTCACTATTCTTTGCAACGAAGTCAGTTTCTGAGTGAAGTGTAAGCAATATACTCTTACCATTTCCTGATGCAACAACAATAGTTCCGTCGTGTGCTTCACGGTCGGCTTTTTTCATTGCAACTGCACTTGATTTTTGTTTCAAGATGATAAGTGCTTTTTCCATATCACCCAAGGCTTCGGTCAATGCGTTTTTGCATTGCATAACTGATACGCCAGTTGCATCACGCAACTGTTTAACTAATTCTGCTGTAATTGGTGTAGACATAAATATGAATGTACAAATTAAAAAGATTTAATAAATTATTTATTTTCGCCCTTGAAACCTTTGTTATATGCGTCTTTTACTGAATTCAAGAAAAATCCAATACTTGCAACTGATGCATCGTTTGCAACGACAGGGAATTCAACCTGCTTTGTGTTTGAGTCAGTGTTAAGTACGCCAATAACTGGAATCTTCATTTTGTGCGCTTCTGTTACTGCGATGTGTTCTTTCTTTGGGTCAATTACAAAGAGTGCATCAGGAGTGCGAGTGACACCAACAACACCTTGGAAGTTCTTTGTCATGTCAGCCATTTCGCGATCAATCAAAAGGCGTTCCTTTTTTGTGTATTTATCAAGACCACCTTCTTCTTTTTCTTTTCTTAGATCTATAAGTTTTGCAATACGCTTCTTGATTTCTGGGAAATTTGTAAGTGTACCACCAACCCATCGTTCACTAACATACGGCATTCCGAGTGAGAGTGCGACTTCAGTAATCTGCTGACGCGCTTCTGCTTTTGTTCCAACAAAAAGAATTGTTTTTCCGCTTCCAGCGAGGGAGTGGATTTCTTTCATTGCGTTCTCAAAAAGAACCTCTGTTTTTTCTAGGTTTATAATATCAACGCCATTCTTGGTGTTGAAAATGTATGCACTTGTTGATGGGTGACGGCGACTCTTTGAATAACCGTAGTGCACACCCGCTTCAAACATTTTGTCTATTTGTGTACTCATAATATTTGTAGCCCCTTATAAATTGGGGAGTCGGTCAATACCGACTTTTAATTAATAATTCCGGGCTTTCGAAGCTCGGACTGTTCCGTTTTTAAGCGATTTCGGCTTATTTACAAGGGTTTCCCGCATTTGCGAGACCCTCACGGAAGTTCAAAAATAATAGCATGAAATGGCATTTTCCGCTACATTGACAAATATACGAAATAAGCTATAATAGAAAAAATTGTTTAACTAAAACCCATATATTTTCAATGAGTGAACAGATTAATTCCACAAAAGGTTCATTTTTTAAACCACTTGAACCCCAGCATTCTTTTTGCCTTCTTCGTCTTATTGAAACAATCGTTTCGGTAGATGTAATGAAAACAATGCCAATTCACTTTTGGCTTGATCACAAAGTTGCACTAAGTAAATTTGAGGAATCAGATTACTTAAAAAATGTTCTTTTAAAACAAAACAAACGGCTGATTATCTTTTTCTATGAAAAAGAAGAAATGATGTATCAGATTTTGTTTGGTAATCACAAAGGTGGTATTGATCATGGCGCCATTCACTCGGTGAATAGTAGTCCATACGCAATTATCCATGACCCAGATCCAACAGATAAATCTGTGGAGCACTGGGTGCTTGCTCCAGCTTTGGCGCGCCTCGATTACAATTGAAAGACTAATTATCCCTGCTTGAATGCGGGGATTTTCTTTTTGCCACAATGGTCTTTTTAGGGTAGTATGAGGGATACGAGTCCCGTTAGAAGTCATACTCGTAAATTACTAACGGAACAAATTATATCTTTATAAATTAAGACAATTTTATTAAACATAACATTATGTAAGGAAGCCTGTGGCTTCCTACTTCTAACGGGATGAAACAATCACATCTATTTACAAAAACAAAAAAAGAAAGCCCAGCAGATGAAGTATCTCTCAATGCTGAACTTCTCATTAAAGCCGGCTTTATTCATAAAGAAATGGCGGGGGTTTATTCATATCTTCCACTTGGCTTGCGTGTTTTGAAAAATATTGAAAACATCATTCGCGAGGAGATGAATGATATTGGTGGTATTGAAATGCGTACCTCAATCATGCAGAGTAAAGATGTTTGGGAGAAATCAAATCGTTGGAGTGATGATATTGTTGATAATTGGTTTAAGACTGAATTGAAATCTGGCGGAGAAGTTGGGCTTTCATTCACAAACGAAGAAGCTCATTCAAATATTCTGAAACACTACATAAACTCGTACAAAGATTTGCCGGTGTATCCATATGACTTCAAAACAATTTTTAGAAATGAAACTCGAGCGAAATCAGGTATTATGCGCGGTCGCGAATTTTACTGGAAGGCGCTTTATTCATTTTCAAAAAATGATGCTGAGCATGAAGAGTTTTATGAAAAAGCAAAAAAGGCATACAAGAATATTTTCCAAAAAGTTGGAATCGGTCATTTAACCTATGTGACATTCGCATCAGGTGGAACATTTTCTCAATTTTCTCATGAATTCCAAACGCTTACTGGCGCAGGGGAAGATACTATCTATATTGATGAATCAAAAGGTATCGCACTAAACAAGGAAGTTTATACAGACGAAGTTATCTCTTCACTCGGACTTGAAAAAGAAACTCTCGTTGAAAAACGCGCTGTTGAGGTCGGGAACATTTTTTCTCTTGGTACAAAATTCTCCAAGCCTTTTGATCTTAAATACAATGATGAAAAAGGTGAAAGCAACGATGTAATTATGGGAAGTTATGGTATAGGGCTAGGACGTCTCATGGGTACTGTTGTTGAGGTGCTCTCTGATGACAAGGGAATTATTTGGCCTGAATCAATTGCTCCGTTTCGCGCACATCTCATACTACTCGGTGATGATGAGTCGGTTAAAAGAGAAGCTGAACGCGTTTACGCAGAAATGATTAAAAAGGGAATTGAAGTTCTATTTGATGATCGCGCGCTCATTAGCGCCGGTGAAAAATTTGCCGATGCTGATTTGATTGGTATTCCACTTCGTGTTGTTATTTCAAAGCGTAGTATTGCAGACGGTGGCTATGAGGTAAAAAAACGCACTGAAGAAAATGGAAAAATTGTTACGCTTGATGAATTACTGAATCTACTAGTCGCTAATGGCTAGGTGCTAAAAGCTATCACTATGTTTAAAAAACTCTACAACATGTTTTCAAATGATATCGGTATCGACCTCGGCACAGCAAACACGCTCGTGTATTTGAAGGGGCACGGTATCGTTATTAATGAGCCATCTGTTGTGGTAGTTAATCAAAAAACAGGACAAATTGTAGCTGTTGGCGCAACAGCGAAAACAATGCTTGGTCGCACTCCGGGGCATGTGCGTGCTGTCCGTCCAATTGTTGATGGGGTTATTTCTGATTTCGAAGTAACCGAAGAAATGCTTGCGTATCTCATTACCAAAGCAGAAAAAATGTCCAAAAAATTTATTCGCCCCCGTGTGCTGGTTGGTGTGCCAACTGGTATTACGAATGTGGAAATTCGCGCTGTTGAAGACGCGGCTCGTTCTGCTGGTGCGCGCGAAGTACATATTGTAGAAGAACCGATGGCAGCTGCTGTGGGTATTCGTCTTCCTGTCAAAGAAGCAGTTGGTACAGTGATTGTTGATATTGGCGGGGGAACAACTGATGTGGCGGTAATCTCACTCTCTGGAGTTGTTCGTTCAAAGAATTTGAAAATTGCTGGTGATGTTCTTAATACCGATATCATGAATTACATGAAAGATGAATTCAAACTTTTGATTGGTGAGAAAACTTCTGAAAATGTGAAAATTGCAATTGGTTCTGTTGCTGAGGGTGTACCAATGGAAGCTGAAGTTCGTGGTCGCGATATGGTTACTGGATTACCAAGACAAGTGATTGTGACTGATTCTGATATTCGTGAAGCGATTATGCCGTCTATTGTGTCTCTCGTTGACGGAATTAAAGAAGTTCTTGAAACAACACCACCTGAATTACTCTCTGATATTATTCATCGTGGACTTATTATTACTGGCGGTGGAGCACTTTTGCGTGGACTTGATACTCTCATTCAAAGCGCGATTAAAATTCCTATTTATGTTGCAGAGGATCCACTCACTGCTGTTGCTCGAGGTACAGGTGTGATTCTTGATGATTTTGATAATTATAAAGAAGTATTAGTTCACACAGATGAGATATCAGTTCCGCGATAAAAAATCCGTGATTCGTCGAAAACGAATTATTAAAACAGCAATCTATACTGGTGTTTTTGTTGTTCTTTTTATATCAGGATTCATTGTGTGGTCAGGTGGAATGTTTCATCGCATTGGTATTCCTCTCTGGAAAGCGAAAAATTCAATTACTGAAACAGCCTCTGATTCACTCTATCTTGTGAAAAGTAAGAGAAGTGTTTTTCGTGACAACCAGCGTTTGAGTGAGGAAAATAATAGACTCACTGTTGCTATGACTGATCACGAACTTGTCGTGCGTGAAAATACCGAATTGAAATCACTATTGGGTCGCTTGCCAGTAAAAAACTCATTTGTGCTCGCTATAATTCTTGCCAAGCCTAATCAGTCTCCATACGATACAGTCGTTATTGATATTGGTGCGAGTGATGGTGCCCGAGAAGGCGAAAAGGTGTATGTTGATGGCGTTGTGCCGGTTGGGATAATTAGTGCTGTTTATGAAAAAACTTCGCTAGTAACGCTCTATTCAAATCCGGGGCAAACAACAAATGCAGTTCTCGATGGCTCAAATTCGACAGTTTCGCTTCTCGGTCGTGGAGGAGGAAATTTTGAAATGAGTATTCCGATTGATTTGCCATCTGACAAGGGTGCTCGCGTTGTTTTGCCTGGTTTGTCATCTGAAAGCATCGCTGTTGTTGAAGATGTTATTTCTTCGCCAACTGATCCACTCAAAAAAGTATTACTTCGTTCACCGGTGAATATTCAAAATGTAAAGTGGCTTCAGGTTAAAAAATAAAAATGAACGCAATTAAATTTACTATACAGAAAAAGTTAGACGGCGCGCTTGGTCGTGCTGGAACACTCGAAACTCCTCATGGTGTGATACAAACGCCGTCATTTGTCGTTGTTGGTACAAAGGCAAGTGTTAAAGCGCTTACTCCCGAGCAAGTGCGTGATGCCGGCACGCAAGTAGTGCTTGCCAATACATATCATCTATATCTTCAGCCAGGAGACGAACTCATTCGTGATGCCGGAGGACTTGGAAATTTTATGAAATGGTCTGGCCCCACGATGACTGACTCTGGAGGATTCCAAGTATTTTCACTCGGTGCGGCGTACGGCAAAGAGATTTCAAAAGTTGTTTCTGTTGCCGACCCGTCTTTTATGATTCCTGAACGCTCGATAGGTAGTGAGGCACCGCTTGCGAAAATCGGCAATGATGGCGTGTCATTCAAATCACATCTTGATGGTTCGCTTCATTATATTACTCCCGAGAAATCAATCGAGATTCAACATAATCTGGGTGCTGATATTATTTTTGCTTTTGATGAATGTACTTCACCAACAGAGACAGAACGCTATCAAGAAGAAGCACTCAGTCGCACGCACGCGTGGGCAAAGCGAAGCTTAGAACATCATCAAAAGCTAATTGCTAACAGCCAAAAGCTAGTTGCTTTGTTCGGTATCGTTCAAGGTGGACGAAGTGAAGAATTACGCAAAAAATCCGCAAAAATTCTAGCAGAGATGACAGTAGAGGATCCTGTCCCGTTAGAGACAGGCAATGGCACATTGCCGTTGGCTCGCACGGGATTTGATGGTTTCGGTATTGGCGGTTCATTTGCCAAAGAGGATATGAGTACAGCAGTAAAATGGGTGAACGATGTTTTACCTGAAGATAAACCTCGGCATCTGCTTGGTATTGGTGAGCCGGAAGATTTATTTATGGGAGTTGAAAATGGTGTAGATCTTTTTGATTGTGTCGGCCCGACTCGCATCGCTCGGAATGGAATGGTATTTACTAAGCGAGGTAAGATTAATCTGATGAATGCGCAGTTTGTGCAGGATTTTAATTCTATTGATGAAGGGTGTGAATGTTATACATGCCTTAACTATACTCGCGCCTATCTTTCCCATTTATTCAGAGCCAAAGAAATGGAAGCAGGGACACTGGCAACAATTCACAATATTTATTTTATAAACAAGCTTGTTTCCGATATGCGCGCGAGCATTTTAGACGGAACATTTTTTGAGTTTAAGGAAAATTTTTTATCAGGATATAATAAATAATATGAATAAATCAGAACCAGAAATCGGAGCATTTTATTATCATTACAAACACACTGACGAATCGGTTAATAATTACGCATACGAAGTGATTGGCATTGGTCATCACACTGAAATAGAAGGACTCGATGAAAGTGCGATGGTTATCTACCGACCACTCTACGAAAGCGCGGGAGTATATAAAATAGGGAAGCATTATGATGTCCGCCCGTTTGCAATGTTTATGGAGGAGGTTGTGAAAGACGGCAAAACATTTCCACGATTTGCAAAAATTACCAATGAAGAGGTGATTAATAAACTTGTGAAAATAAGGGATGTGATGTATAAATAGTTCAATCAGATTAAATTCGGCTTGCACTAGTTACACCTCTTATTGGTGTAGGGAATCGAAAGTAAGAAAATTTAAATCCGTAAAATGTTCATTTGCTTCGTTCTTTGACAGAAGTTAGATTCTGAAGTACGCAAACTTGCTGAACGAAAAAATTTTTTAAATAGGCAGAGGAAAAGAAAACAACAGTGATTCTCCGAGTAGTGGCGAGCAAAAGGAGATATGTCTAAACCGACAATGGATATGTGTTGTGTCGGGGTTGTGGGTCAGTACAGTGCACCCAAGTAGGTTTTCATTGAGAAATGAAAATTGAATCAAGCGGCACCATCCGCTAAGACTGAATACTTGTTGTACAAAAAATCAGATCTAGCTGAAGCCGTCGTGTTGCAAAACACGACGGCTTTTTTTATTTCCAAAAATAATGTACGCTAAAAAAGTATATGTCCAACAAAGTATTCAAATTGAAAAGCGAGTATAAGCCTGCTGGAGACCAGCCGAAGGCGATTTCAGAGTTACTGAAAGGGCTTAATAAGGGAATGAGAAAGCAGACGCTTCTCGGTGCGACAGGTACAGGGAAAACATTCACTATGGCAAATGTCATCGCTGAACACAATAAACCCACTCTTGTTATTGCTCACAATAAAACTTTGGCTGCTCAGCTTGCCCAAGAATTCCGTGAATTTTTCCCTGATGCCGCGGTACATTATTTTGTATCATATTACGACTATTATCAGCCTGAGGCATATATGCCAGCGAGTGATACCTATATCGAAAAGGACGCACAAATCAACAAAGAAATTGACCGTCTTCGTCATGCGACAACACAAGCACTTCTTACACGCAAAGATGTCATTATCGTCGCTTCTGTTTCTTGTATTTATGGTTTAGGAAGTCCAGAAGAATACGAAAAGGTTAATTTGAAAATAACGAAAGATACGAAGATTGACCGTATTACTCTGATGAAGAAACTTATTGAAGTTCATTTTGAGCGTACGAATGCTGACATCAATCCGGGCCAGTTTCGTTCTATTGGCTCGAAAGTTGAAGTAATGCCAATCTCTGAAACATTTATATATCAAATAGAATTTGCTGGTGGAGTAATTTCTCGTATTGCAAAAGTTGATCCAGTTTCATCACATGTTCTTGCTGAAGAAGAGGGGATTTTTCTTTTTCCTGCGAAGCACTTTATTACAGAAAAAGGCCAAGTAGAAAAAGCGGTGAAAAATATAAAAGCCGAACTTCAGGCACAACTTAAAAAGTTTGAAAAAGAAGGCAAGGTTCTAGAAGCAGAACGCATCAAGCGTCGTACTAATTATGACCTCGCGATGATTCGTGAGATTGGATACTGTAATGGAATTGAAAACTATTCTCGACATCTCTCTGGCAAAAAAGAAGGCGAAGCCCCAGAAACATTGCTCTCTTATTTTCCATCAGAAGAAAAAGGTGGCTTCCTCACAATTATCGATGAGTCGCATGTGACACTTCCACAATTAAATGGAATGTATGCTGGAGATGCTTCTCGTAAGAGCACTCTTGTTGAATTCGGTTTTCGTTTGCCGAGTGCAAAAGATAATCGCCCACTCAAATATCCTGAATTTGAAAAACGTATTGGACAGGTTGTATATGTGTCTGCAACCCCATCAAAACTTGAGCGGGAGGTCAGTGAACAAATCGTTGAGCAAATTATTCGTCCAACAGGTCTTATTGATCCAGAAGTAATCGTACGACCAGTAAGTGCAAAGGGTGATTACAACGGTCAAATCCAGGATTTCATTATAGAAGCCGAGGCAACTATCAAGAATGGTTACCGTGTGCTCGCGACAACACTCACAAAGCGAATGGCAGAAGACCTTTCTATCTATTTAAAAGATAAAGGCATCAAGGCAGAATATCTCCACAGTGAAATCAAAACAATTGAACGCATTCAGATTCTTACTGCATTTCGAAAAGGACAGATGGATGTATTAGTGGGCGTGAACTTGCTTCGTGAAGGTTTGGATTTACCAGAAGTTGCACTCATCGGAATTCTTGATGCTGACAAGGAAGGATTCTTGCGATCGGAAACATCACTTATTCAAACTATCGGTCGCGCTGCGCGTAATGTAGATGGTAAGGTGTTACTCTATGCGGATGTTATGACGGGCTCACTTGAGCGGGCGATAGGTGAGACGAATCGTCGTCGTGCTATTCAGGTAGCGTACAATAAAGAACACGGAATTACTCCAAAAACGATTTTGAAAAAAATTAAAGATATTACTGAGGAACTTGAGAACAAACACGAGAAGGCAGTGAATGCTGAACTCGGTGTTGATATCGAACTTTTCAAAAAGACACTTGTGAAAGAAAAGAAAAAAGGGAAACTCGCGATGCTTTCTGATGTAGAGTATGAAAATGCGATTTATGAAAAGATAATCAAAATTAAAGAAAAAGAAATGAACCGCGCCGTGAAAGAACTGGAATTTGAAACCGCAGCTATACTTCGAGACGAAATTATAGTTCTTCAGGAAAAATTGCAAAAATAAATGGCATCCGATTTTACTGGATGCCATTTCTGTTGAGATTAAAATGCTTTTGTGATGATTTCGCAGTTTGGAAAAAATGGTTTTAATATTTTTTTCACTTCTTCTTTTTCTTCCAAGCTCATCGGTATTTCAAAACTTGTTTTTGAAATAATCATTCTGTTGTGGAATCTTTCGATTGTTGCACCAGTGTAGGATAATTCATCAATTGGGATATTATTTTGTTCAAGTTCTTTTTTAAAAACAACTCCAATACTTTTTGTTTGCATCATTTCAGGATTTATCCTGACGAAGTAGTGTGTTTTATCATCAGTTCTTATTGTAACAAAGACAAATTTATTTTCTCCAAAATCTCCATCTGGTAGATTGTGAACGGGAATATCATCTATATTCATGTTTTCGTTTTCTTTTTAAAATACATTATTTTATTACTTTTGTCAAAAATAGATTTTGTGTTACTATGTTCATAGTTAAATATCGATACACCCCCATATACTCACTTGGGCGGTGGTCTTATAGTTTATGGCGAAAAAAGATACACACAACGAATCAATCATAGTTAAAGGTGCGCGCACTCATAACTTGAAAAATATCAGTGTTGAAATGCCACGAAACAAAATGGTGGTTATTACTGGTATGTCAGGATCAGGTAAATCATCTCTTGCCTTTGATACCATCTTTGCTGAAGGTCAGCGTCGCTATGTCGAATCACTCTCTGCATACGCTCGCCAATTTCTAAACCAAATGCCAAAGCCCGATGTTGATGAAATCACAGGTCTTTCTCCTGCAATCTCTATCGACCAGAAATCTCGTTCAAATAATCCGCGCTCAACCGTGGCGACTATTACAGAAATCTATGATTATCTCCGCGTGCTCTATGCGCGTATTGGGCGACCGCACTGTCCAATCTGTGGTGATGAAATCAAGAAACTTTCTAATGAAGAGATTGTGGCTTTTGCGCTTGGGAAAATAAAGACACGCGAAAAAGAAATGACGAAAGGTAAGGATTCTAAAAAAGTGCTCGGTGTTGAGTGGGACGAAACACCACTTACTATTTTCTCTCCGGTGGTTCGTGGACGAAAAGGCGAGTACTATCAACTTCTCTATGATTTACTTAACAAAGGATTTCAGAAAATTCGTCTTGATGGCGAAATGAAAAATCTTCGTGAACGCATTGATATGAAGAAGACGGCAAAGCACGATATTGATGTGCTCGTTGATACATTTGCAGTCCACGAATTTAAAGATAATCCGAGTGATGCGCGAATGCGTCTAGCTGAAGCTATCGAACGCGGACTTGTCGAATCAGATGGTCTCGTTGTTATTAAAATCGGTGATGAGGAATTTCTTCTTTCATCAAAATTTGCTTGCCCGAAAGATGGTTTTTCGTTTCCCGAAGTTGAACCGCGACTATTCTCTTTCAACTCACCAGCCGGTGCTTGTCCTGAGTGTAATGGTCTTGGTACAAAGTATTTTGGTGGACTTGATGAATGTGAAGTGTGTAAGGGTGCACGATTGCGACCAGAGGCACTCAATGTATTTCTCGGGAAAGGCAAGAACCGCCATAATATCGTGACAGTCACTCACTTGTCCATCTCTGGCGCGGCGGACTTTTTCATCGAACTTGAATTAAATGAACAAGAAAAAGAAATTGCCAAGGTAGTAATAAAAGAAATCGAAGCGCGTTTACAATTCTTACTCAATGTCGGACTTGAATATCTGTCGCTTGACCGCAAGGCGAATACGCTTTCCGGTGGGGAATCACAGCGTATTCGCCTTGCTTCACAGTTAGGTTCTCGTCTCGTTGGAGCGCTCTATGTTCTCGATGAACCAACAATTGGACTCCACCAGCGTGATAACGAACGCTTGATTAAAACACTCGAAGATTTGCGTGACCTTGGCAATACTATTATTGTTGTTGAGCACGACGAGGATACTATTTTTGCCTCTGATTATATTGTTGATATTGGACCAAAGGCCGGTGTGCATGGTGGTCAAGTAATCGTCGCTGACTATCTCGACCCACTTCTTTCTGCAAAGACAAATCCTTCAAAATCACGCACGCTCTCATATTTACGAAATGAAATACGAATTGAAATTCCAGAAAAACGCCGAACAAATGATAAGGGAACACTCAAGATTATTGGCGGAAAAGTATTCAATATAGATAATCTCAATGCTGAAGTGCCACTCGGTAAACTCGTTACGATTACGGGTGTGTCTGGTTCAGGCAAGAGTTCATTTATGTATGAGATTTTACACAAGAATTTGCAAGGAAGATATGACCGCAAGTTTCGTACGGCAAAAATTTTCAACTGCGCATCATTTACTGGCACAGAGTATCTTTCTCGCGCAATCTTGATTGATCAATCTCCAATCGGTAGAACTCCACGCTCGAACATTGCTACATATACAGGAGCATTTACTCATATCCGTGATTTGTTTGCTTCAAGCGAAGAAGCGCGCCTGCGTGGCTGGAAATCAAATCGTTTCTCTTTTAATGTAAAAGGCGGTCGCTGTGAAGCATGTGAGGGTAATGGCGAGATCGCTGTTGAAATGCACTTCCTTCCGACAGTGTATGTGACTTGTGATGTGTGTAATGGTAAGCGTTTTGATAAAGAAACATTGACTGTTAAATATAAGAAAAAGAATGTTTATGAAGTGCTCCAACTTACCATTGAAGAAGCGGTAGTTTTCTTTGAGGAAATTCCTGCGATTTATGACCGATTGAAAACACTGATGGATGTCGGTCTCGGATATATCACGCTCGGTCAATCAGCAACGACACTCTCTGGTGGAGAAGCGCAACGTGTAAAAATTTCATCTGAACTCTATCGTCCGCATTTGGAAAAAACGATTTATCTGCTCGATGAGCCGACAGTTGGACTTCACTATGATGATGTTGCGAAGCTTCTTGAAGTTCTCAATAAACTTGTCGATAAAGGCAATAGTGTTGTGCTTATTGAACATAATATGGATATCATAAAATGTGCTGACTATGTCATCGACATCGGTCCCGAGGGCGGAACAGGTGGGGGTAGAATAGTGGCGAGAGGAACTCCGGAAGAAGTAGCAGGTAATCAAAATTCTCACACTGGAAAGTATTTAAAGAAAGTGCTAAAGAAAAAATAGTATCGTACAACCCATACAGGAAAACTTGCCCCGTTGGAAGTACTCTTTCCTTCGGGGTACCTAAAGAAGGTGTTGCGGAAAAAATAAAAGGCCGTTTCCATTTGTAATGGGCGTGCCTTTTGTTTTTAATATGAAGTTATGCGGTTGCTCTTTCCTTTTCTTTGTAATGAAATGGATAGTTGCGTTTGAACGACTGACCGGTGCGTTTCTTGTTTTTAAGCAGATTAATAACTTTTTCACCAATACTTTTCCTGTTGTAAATAATCTTTTGTGCTTTTTTGATTATTTCATTTATTTCATCAGGAGAATATATTTGTCGCTGGTACGCAGTTTTATCTTTACAAATTAGTTGAATAAAAAAAAGTTTGTCTGCTGTTTCAACGCTTACCAAATATTTAATACTCGATTTGATATACATTTTTCCTTGAGCATACAACTCTTCGATGTCCAATAAAAGAGGTTCGAGGTCGTTTGTGTCCACCGCAATAAATGTCCTAGATTGATCCTTAAAAAGGATTTCTAGTTTACTAACAAATGCTTCATTGTTCATGGTAACTTTTTAAAAGTACAAAATTGATTTATTTAATCATCATGCTAACCCGTAGCGTAATAATCTATCAGTCTGGATAGGAAGGGAGCGCTTCGTTTTTATTATCGCTCTTCTTTGTCACTTTTGTCAATTTTTCGCTTAGTGTTATTATACGAGCGTGAAAAAGGAATATCTCAAAAAGGCGAATCTTCCTGATACTTCGGGTGTATATATCTTTAAAAAAGGGAAGACGATTCTATACATTGGCAAAGCTACATCGCTCCGTGACCGCGTGAGGAGCTATTTCTCATCTGACCTCATTGCTACTCGTGGACCACTCATTCTTGATATGACTGTGCAAGCAGATACTCTCGACTGGCATGAAACGGATAGTGTACTCGAAGCCCTTATTCTCGAAGCATCACTAATTAAAAAATATCAGCCGAAATATAATACAAAAGAAAAAGATAATAAAAGTTTCAACTATGTTGCAATTACCAGCGAAGAATTACCAAAAGTTATCATTGTTCGTCAGAGGAATGTAGATTTTAAAACGCTAAAAGCTAGTAGCCAAAAGCTAACAGCTATCTATGGTCCCTTTCCAAACGGCATGCAACTTCGTGATGCAATGAAAATAATTCGACGCATTTTCCCGTACATAGATGCTCAGTCAGCAAAAAAAGATAATCGTGAATTCTATCGTCAGCTTGGACTTTCACCTGATGCAAAAGTTGGACTCGGATCGTACAAGAAAACAATCGCTAATCTTAAATTATTCTTCGAAGGTAAGAAAAAGCGTATCGTTTCAAATATGAAAAAGGAAATGCTCGCGTGTGCTAAGAAGCGAGAATTTGAACGTGCAAGTGAGATAAAGAAACGCATCTTTGCACTTGAGCATATCAATGACATTGCACTCATTAAAAGCGAGTCCCTGCAACCTGTAACCTCTAATCTTGCTTTTCGTATCGAGGCATACGATATCGCTCATCTCTCAGGTAAGAACATGGTTGGTGTGATGACTGTCGTCATAAATGGTGAAGTGGCAAAATCTGAATATAAGAAATTTATCATTCGAACTCAAACAGGCGCGAATGATACAGGTGCACTCGAAGAGGTACTCTCTCGACGGTTTCGACATACCGAATGGGGATTACCCGACCTTGTCGTCGTTGATGGGAGTACTGCGCAAATACATGTTGCACAGCGTGTACTTAATCGGTATCAATTTGATATTCCCATTGTATCTGTCGTAAAAGATGACCGACACAAGGCAAAAGCAATCATGAATAATGAGGCACTTGCCAAAACTCACAAGAGATCAATCATCCTCGCAAATAATGAAGCACACCGATTTGCAATTGCATTTCATAAGAAAAAGAGAAACAAGGGGTTCTTGGTATAAATTTTGGTATAAAGTATTTAGTATCATGTATAAAGAAAATAAAATGCGAATTTATACTATATACTTGATACGTAATACGATATACTTATCTATATGATTCGCGTTGGTGTCATTCGTGGGGGTGTTAGTACAGAACATGATGTATCACTTGCAAGTGGTGCTCATGTTTTAGAATGTTTACGAAGCGAGACACTCAAAGATAGATACACTGCGATCGATATCTATATCGATAAGCATGGTGTGTGGCATTACAACGGTCTCCCTCTTTCTCGTACTGAACTTCCATATAAGATTGAT
>CAYXYC010000006.1:0-19708 GCA_964469225.1 uncultured Candidatus Saccharibacteria bacterium
GATTCATGGGTCATATGTTCGAAGATGCAGAAATCCAGAAAGCACAGAAGACCGCTCCGTTTAAAATCCAGAAAGGTAAAGACGGTGGAGTCGAAGTAAACATTGGTGACAAGTGGAATCGTCCAGAAGAAATCTCAGCGATGATTCTCGCGAAAATCAAAGCAGATGTCGAAGCCAAGCTCGGTGAGAAAATCACAGAAGCGATTATTACCGTGCCTGCATACTTCAACGATGCACAGCGCAAGGCGACCAAGGATGCCGGCGCTATCGCTGGACTTGATGTGAAGCGTATTATCAACGAGCCGACTGCGGCTGCGCTCGCGTACGGATTCAATACCAAGAAGAATGAGAAGATTGTCGTCTACGACTTCGGAGGCGGTACATTCGATGTGTCAGTACTTGAAGTATCTGATGATGTGATTGAAGTGAAGTCGACCGATGGCGACTCGCACATGGGAGGTCGCGATATCGACCAGAAGATTATCAACTGGCTCGCAGAAGAATTCAAGAAGCAGACAGGCGTCGATGTGACGAAAGATCCGCTCGCGCTCCAGCGCCTCGATGAAGCGGCTGAAAAGGCAAAGATTGAGCTCTCGACTACTCCAGAGACAGAGGTGAACATCCCGTTCATCACTTCTACTGATGCGGGCCCACAGCACTTGCTCATCAAGATGACCCAAGCACAGCTTATCTCTCTCGCACAGGAATACATCGACCGCTCTATCGAGATTACCAAGCGTGCGATGGAAGCAAGCCCATTCAAAATGGGTGAAATCAATGAAATCATAATGGTGGGAGGTCAGACACGCATGCCGGCTATTGTGGAAGCGGTGAAGAACCTCTTTGGCAAAGAGCCAAATCGCTCTATCAATCCTGACGAAGTCGTGGCACTCGGTGCGGCGGTGCAAGCAGGGGTGCTTCAAGGCGATGTGAAAGATGTGCTCCTCCTCGATGTGATTCCTCTCTCACTCGGTATTGAGACGCTTGGCGGAGTCGCTACCAAGCTCGTCGAGCGCAACACGACTATCCCAAGCTCGAAATCACAGGTATTCTCGACTGCGGCTGATAACCAGACCTCTGTGGAAATTCATATTACTCAAGGTGAGCGACCTATGGCATCTGACAACAAATCCCTCGGACGATTCATCCTCGATGGTATTCCGCCAGCACCACGCGGGATACCGCAAGTGGAAGTGACTTTTGATGTCGATGCAAACGGAATACTCAATGTGAAAGCGCAAGACAAAGCATCAGGTAAAGTGCAGACGATTCGTATCGAAGCAAGCTCAGGACTCACAGAGGCAGATATCAAGAAGATGCAAGCAGATGCCGAGCTTCATGCTGAAGAAGACAAGAAAAAGAAAGAAATGGCTGACGAGAAGAATACTGCAGAAATGATGATTTTCTCTGCGGAGAAATCTCTCAAAGAATATGGCGACAAGATTGATGCATCACTCAAGGCAAGCGTGGAAGAGAAAATCACTGCAGTTAAAACTGCAAAAGATGGTGACAATATTGATGCTATGAAAACTGCTCTTGAAGCGCTCTCTACTGAAATGTCTAAAATTGGTGAAGCGATGGCGAAGCAAGCGCCTGCACAAGAAAGTGCAAATGCAACTCCTGAAGAACAGAATCCAGAAGTAAAGGATGCGGAAAGTTTTGAAAAAACTGAAGGTGCTGAGTAATCGAGGTGCAAAAAGTGAATGAGAATCCAGAGGTAAAGTAAAACTTAAAAAATAAAACTAGCTCTTCTCAGAGAGTACGAAAATTTTTTACTAAAAATTTTCTCAAGCACTCGCTCCGTCGAGCTCGTGAGCCTCTCTGGTAAGACTAGTTTTATTTTTGGAATGGTAGAATATATTTTGTATTTTATATATCTATCTATATAATCAATTTTATGTCAAAAGACTACTACGAAACATTGGGAGTAAATAAAAGCGCATCAAAGGACGAAATTAAAAAAGCGTTCCATAAGATGGCGCATAAATATCATCCTGATAAAAACAAAGGTGATGATTCGAAGTTCAAGGAAGTGAATGAGGCGTATCAAACACTCTCTGATGATCAGAAACGCGCGCAATATGACAGATTTGGCTCGGCTGGTCCGCAAGGATTTAGTGGCGGACAAGGTGGAGGTTTCGGTGGTTTTGATTTCTCTGGATTCCAAAATGGAAATGGAGTGGAATTTGATATGGGTGACTTGGGAGATATTTTCGGAGATTTCTTTGGAGGCGGAGGTGGCCGTCGTGGTGGAGTAAAAAGAGGACGCGATATCTCAACTGAAATAGATTTGTCATTTGAAGAATCAATTTTCGGCGTGACTCGTAAAATTTTACTAACAAAGCAATCAACTTGTAGTACTTGTAAAGGCACAGGCGGTAAGCCGGGTGCCAAGATGGATACCTGCAAGACCTGTAATGGTCAAGGGCAGATTCGCGAGATGAAGCGCTCAATATTGGGCTCATTCTCAAGCGTACGCGACTGTGAGCACTGTCATGGCTCGGGCAAGATTCCAAGTGAGAAATGTCACGAGTGTCGTGGTGCAGGCGTAGCGCGCGTACAGGAAGAAATTACAGTTGATGTACCAGCTGGCATCAAGCCGGGCGAGATGATCCGCATGACAGGCATGGGTGAAGCCGTACAGGGCGGGCAGACGGGTGACCTCTATATCAAGATGAATATCCGCTCGCATGCGGTCTACAAGCGCGATGGGAATAACCTAACGATGGATTTGAAGATAAAGCTCTCTGACGCACTTCTCGGCATGAAGTATGACCTGAAAACGCTCGAAGGGAACACTGTTGAAGTGAAGATTCCCGAAGGTATCAATCATGGAGATTTACTCCGAGTTCGCGGTAAAGGCGTGCCGTCACGAAACGGACGAGGAGATATTATCCTCCGTATTCTCATAACTATGCCCCATAAACTCTCCAAAAAAGCAAAAGAGGCAATCGAGAAACTCAAAGAAGAGGGGATGTAAAAAAGTCATTATTTAATTTTTAATCCCAAATTTTGTGCGAAAAATGTAAGAATAAGTGATTGAATATAAACAATTTTTGAAATTGGCTTACCCGCACCATGACCAGCATCTATTTCTGTAAATAAAAATGATGTATTTTGTTCTTCTGTATTCTGAAGTTTTGCCGTGATTTTTCTAGAATGAAGAGGGTCAACACGGGTGTCATTTTCGCCTGTTGTAAATAAAAATGGGGGATATTTTTGATTTGTATTAATAATATGGTAAGGACTCCATGAAAGTATATTTACTCGATCTTCGTCTTTTTCTGGGTCTCCGTATTCATGAATCCATCGTTTTGCAATTCCAAATTGAGGAAAACGAATCATATCGGTAAGAGGAACCCTTGCGCAGATCGCACCAAAAAGATCAGGTTTTTGTAGTCCAACGGTTGAGACAAGTAATCCGCCATTACTTCCACCATTTATGCCAAGATGAAGATTGTCTGTATATCCTTTTTGGATAAGATATTTAGCACAGGCAATAAAATCATCAAAGGAATTCTGTTTATTTTTTGAACCTATCGCACTTGTGTGCCATTCTGACCCAAATTCTCCACCACCTCGTATATTAGCAATTACAAAAATACCACCATGTTCTATCCATGGAAGCCAGTTTCTAAAGAATGCTGGAGTGATACTTGAGTTGAAGCCACCGTATCCGTATAGAATTGTCGGGTGAGGCATATTAGGTTCAAGATTTTTTTTGTGAAATAAAAACAAGGGAATAGGTGTTGAATCTTTTGATTTACACCATTCTTGCTTTACAACATAATCGTTTGGGACTATAGGTGATTCTGTTGTTTGGTAAAGAGAGTATGTTTGGCTATCCGGGTTGTAATAATATGTTGTTTTTGGTAAGACAAAAGATTCAACACCATAAAAAAATTCTCGTTCTGTTCTCCGTGCAGATATTCCTGAGACACTTGAAAATTCTGGTACGGGAATTGAGCCCACAAAGTGTCCATCAAAATCAATAATTTGTATGTTGTTGCATACATTTTGTAAATAGGTAAGCAAAATATATTCCTTACTTATAGTGAAAGATTCAAGAAGGTGGTCTTTTTCAGCATGGAATTCACTCCATTCATCTATGGGTTTGTTTATGTCTGAAAAGGGAAGTGAGAGTATTCGATAATTATTTGCTTTATAGTTTGTATGTATAAGTAATTTATCATTAGAAAACTGAACTGAAAACTTAGCACTTATTCCCGTTACAAGTGGAATAAAATTTTTGGATTCGACTTCATAAATATAAATATCATTTTCTGTCCATTTCTGAGAAACCTCAATTGCAAGATATTTACCGTCAAGGGAAATAGAAAGAGTTATCATATCATCCTTTGGACGATTTTCTCCAAAAATTAATTCATCTTTTAGTGGATTTGAACCTAGGGGATGAAAAAAAACTCTTACATGAAGGTGCTCTTCGTTTTTAGGCACTGTGTTTGGTAGCGGGTTTCGTGTATAGAAAAATCCTGAATCATCAGGGAGCCATTTAATTTGGGAATACCTGCAACGAGGAATAGTTTCTTCTAAATTTCGTTTTGTTTGGACATCAAAAATATATAATGTTGCCATTTCATCGCCTTTTTCAGATAATCCATAAGCAGTATATCTTCCAGTCCAACCAGGAGCCCAAAAATCTATCGTTGTAGTTTTTTCAGGATTAATATTTGGGTTAACGATTGTTATGGGGTTTGTATTTAATCCTTCTTTTACATACAATCCCATTTGGTCTTCATTTTGTTTTCTTTCTGTGTAAAAATATTTTCCACAAACAGGTACGGGGTTTGAAAAGGAAGTGAAAGCAAAATTCTTTTCAAGTTCTTGAGAAAAAACCTGCTGTGTATTATTGCGAAAAATTGATTCTGTGTATTCATTTTGTTCACGAACCCATTTTTTAACCTCATCATTTTTACCATCTTCAAGCCAGAGATAAGTGTCGGGGATTGTCGTACTTCCGATCGTGTATGATGTATTTTTTGATTCAGATAGTGGTTTTTGCATAATAGAGATATTATATACTAAATAAAATAAAGAGGACTAGAAATTTTATCCAGTCCTCTTTTAGATTAACCCCCTGTGGGTCCTCCACAGTCATCACAACCAGCACCGCTGTCATCACAACTCTCACAACCACCACTCATTATCTTTGTGTTTTTTGTGCGAAAAATTGTGTTTCCATTTAGGAAGCTCTGATCATCAGCTGAAACCGGATCATTTTGATGAACTAAAGAAATGAACTTTTTCATTCAGATTTCTTTGTCTCCTTTCTAGAATTTGTTTTATTTTGGGAACACCAAAACCTTTTCTGGATTAAGACCACCTAAATAATGTTTTTTTGTCAATAGAACTATTAATTCAAATAAATATTTAAAATGTGTATAATATACTTTATATATGTCTTGGTTTATTATTGCACTTGGTGCGCCGTTTCTATGGGCACTTGTAAATATTGCTGACAAATTTCTTGTTTCAAATTACGGAACAAAGGAAGAGGGTGAATCCTCATCACCTGGTTCACTTGTGCTTTTTTCTAGTCTTATTGGTCTATTTGCTTCGCTTGGAATTTTTATTTTTGCAAAAGATGTTTTTAGCGTGGGGGTATTTGATCGAATACTTCTTATGTTTGCAGGTGCATTTAGTATTCTCTGGATTGTTTTATATTTGTATTCACTTCAGATCGAAGATGTGTCGGCTGTTGTGCCATGGATGCTTACTATTCCAGTATTTGGGTATATTCTCGGTTTTATTTTTCTTGGTGAATCATTAACAAATCATCAATTATTGGGTGGAGGAATTGTCGTACTCGGTGCGCTCATACTCTCACTTGATTTTAGGAAGGTAAAAATTGTGTTCAAGGGTCGTGTTGCGATGCTGATGCTATTGTCCTGTATCATTTATGCCATAAATGGGATTATTTTTAAGTTTGTTGCGAGTGTTGATAGTTTTTGGATTTCTTCGTTTTGGGAATATCTTGGTCTTGGGATTGGTGGTGTAGCAATTTTTATATTTAGTTCAAAATACCGAAAGGCATTTATTTATAATATTCGAGAAAGTGGTATGAAAATATTCTCGGTAAATGTTATTAGTGAGTGGACAACGATTGCTGGAAACTTACTCACAAATTATGCGCTTTTGATTGCGCCAGTAGCAATGGTCTACATCGTCGGAACATTTCAGCCTGTCGCAGTATTGCTTTTTAGTTTCTTTTCAACAAAATTCTTTCCACGCATTGTGAGTGAAGATTTTTCAAAAAATGTTGTTATTCCAAAGATTGCTTCAATTATTGTTATGATTTTCGGAAGCATTCTTTTGTTTACCTAGGTGTGCTAAAATATAGGAAGTGGATCAACAGGAATTACAACAAAAAAATACAGCATGGCTCGTTCCAATACTTGTTGGAGGGTGTATTTTTTCGGTTGCCATTTCTTTTTATTTTTTCTATATAAAAAAAGATTACAATTTTTTTGTTGAAGTAGAGTGTGACCCTTCTTCGGAAGAGTGTTTTTCTCGTGATTGCGATAGTGATGAGTCAGATTGTCCTCCTAATAATTATTCGTATTACAACGAATATACTATCCAAGCAAAAGATTTCTCTTTATGTAAAAACGAGAATTGTACAAATGTTTGCAAGAGTGGGCAAATTTCTTGCGTAAAAAAAGAATGTACTGATGTCGATAGAGAGCAAAAAATTTGTGTGGGCCCAACTGGTGCAAGCAGTTAGTCTTATGAATACTGAAACACATACCCATCAAGAAGTTATTGAAGACCGAACATTGTTTAATGACACTGTTTATACACCGCTATCAGAGGCGATTATAATTTTGAAAGAACGACGCGCTGATAAAAATTTAATGGACAAAATTGAAAATATTCTCCATGGGAATATTCCAGAAGTTATGAGGGAAAAATTTTGCGCGGTTCAATTTCGCCAAATTGCCACCCCAAACAATGAAACTCGTCGATTTATTGGTATAGCAGAAGAGTCCGGGTTGCAACCAGTTCTTTTTGAGTATCATGAAGACAAATTTACTTCAAATAATGAATATAAGCACTCTCTTGGACAGTTGCATATCCAAAAAGGATTAAATAAACACGGTCATGACCAAAAAGAAAAAATAACTATTGTTGATTTCAATATATCCAATGGTAAAAAACTTCGTGAAATAAAAACACTATGGAATGAACCACTCATTGATTTTCACAGAAAACTTTTCGAGACATATAATATAGATAAAAATAATCTTTATTTTTATGAAGCGTCACAATGGCTTAGGGAGAATGGAGGTAGTGCGATGGAATATTATTCAAATTTCTTTATACTCTTTGTCTGTCACGGTATTTTGTTTGAAAACTTTCTCATCTCTGGAAAAGAAAAGGATTTTACAGAAAAAGTTGTCCTTCCTGCAATTAATGAAGTAATTAAAAAAACGGGATTAAAACCACTTATTGTTCCATTTGAACCGTTTGATACCGAAATCGAAGATTATTGGATTCATCACTTATCACACATTAAAAATAATATTAAATAAATGGATACAACTCTTTCAATGATTAATACATGTCTTGCAACAACATCTTCTTCTCGTGTTATTGCGTACTATTCTCATATCATACCAATTGTTATTGGTTTATCATTGGCATTTCTAATATTTTACAAAGTGAAACACTCGCTTCTTTCTCGAATATTTCTTTCGTTTGTATTTTGTTTCTCTCTCTGGCTTTTAGGCGATTTGATTGTTTGGACATCTAATAATTATCATCTTGTGTATGCGCTCTGGGCGCCACTTGATTATATTGAGATTGTTTTCTATGTTCTTGGGTTATACTTTTCAATTCACTTTATTACAGGACATAGAGTTCCAATTATTTTAAAAATTTTATTCTTTTTAGTTACATTACCAGCACTTTATATTACACTAACACAGCAATCAGTTATTGGATTTAATTATCCAGTCTGCGAGGCACTTAATAATGATTTTTTAACTCTATATAAACTTATTATTGAGGTTTTGATATTGGTGATTATTGCTGGATTGATTATTAAACAATTGCTTGTAAATGCTCTTACTTCAATAAAAAGAAAATCGCACCTTATCGTTCTCGGATCACTATTTCTATTCTTGCTTGTGTTTGGTGGTACGGAATATCTTGCTTCTGTTACGGCCTATTATGAAATGAATTTATATGGAATGTTTGTGCTACCGGTGTTTTTGTTCGCTATTATTTACGCTGTTTTTAATCTTGATATTTTCAATGTTCATATTCTCGGAACTCAATATCTCGTTATTGGTTTGCTGGTTTTGATTATTAGTCAATTGTTCTTTATAAACAGTGCGACTGACCAACTCCTAACCGGACTAACAGTGCTCTTTGGTGCGGGGCTTGGTGTCATAATGTTCCGTAATCTAAAACGAGAATCAGATCAGCGTATTCGCATTGAAAAATTGTCTGCTGAGTTAGGTGAATCAAATACAAAACTTGAAGATGCAAATGAGAAATTGAAGGGGCTTGATAAATTGAAAACGGAATTTCTCTCGCTTGCGTCTCACCAGCTTCGAAGCCCGCTTACTGCTATTAAAGGGTATGCTTCAATGGTGCTTGAAGGTGACTATGGAAAAATTAATGACAAGGCAAAAGAAGCAGTTGACCGAATCTTTCAGTCTAGTCAAAATCTAGCAATTGTTGTTGAAGACTTGCTTAATGTGTCTAAAATTGAACAAGGTGGAATGAAATACGAAATGGCAGTCTTTCCATTAAGTGAAATTGCAAAACAAATGGCGACAGATCTATCTATAACTGCCGAAAAACGAGGACTTAAACTCTCATACTCTGGTGATGATGAAAAAGAATGCATGGTGAATGGTGATAAAGAAAAGCTTCGTCAGGTGGTACTTAATTTCATTGATAATTCAATTAAATATACAAAAACGGGAACTATTGATGTCTCTGTCCGTAAAAATGGTGACAAGGTAGTCTTTGCAGTTAAAGATACAGGTATGGGAATGACACCAGAAATCAAAGCATCGCTTTTCCAGAAATTTGCTCGTGGTGACGGCGCACGAATGAATACAACAGGGTCAGGTCTCGGCCTCTATCTCGCAAAAGAAATCGTAGAAGCACACAAGGGGCGGGTCTGGGTGGACTCTGATGGTCCTGGTAAAGGTTCAACATTCGCCATGGAATTGAGTGCGGTGAAGTAATGAATTAATTTTAATATGAACCATATACGACCAAACGCACTATGTATTTTTTCTTATAAAGATAAAACATTAGCTTGTTGTGGTTTTGATCGTCAGACAGGTGAGAAATTTTACCGTTTACTCGGTGGTGGTATCGAAATAGGAGAAACATCTTCTAATACAATTAAACGTGAAATAAAAGAAGAATTAGGTTTTGAAATTTGTGATACTCAAAAATTAATAATTATTGAAAATATTTTTCAGTACAATGGAGAACAAGGTCATGAAATTACTTTTCTTTATAAGGGTAATTTTGTGAATAAAGACGTGTATGCCCAAAATACACTACAAATCTTAGATAAAGAGAATTGTTATGTAGAGTGGATACCTATTTCAGATGTTAAAGATAAAAAAATAATACTTTACCCCAAAGAAGCCGTCGATTATTTATAAAAATACCACAGTCAGACTGTGGTATTTTTATTTAAATCTTTGAAATTTTAGTACCGCTTTCTGTATCTTTCACTTCATATCCAAGAGATTCAATTTGTGCGCGGAGGTCATCACTTTTTTGCCATTCTTTTTCTTTGCGGGCGTGTTCGCGTTCTTCGACGAGACGAGTGACTTCTTCGGGAATTATTTCTTCGTGTATCTCGCCAAGTCCAAGCCCAAATACAGTATCAAAATCAAGAATTGTTGCTCGTTTGTCTGAGTCATTCACATTATTATCATGTAAAAGCTCCCAAAAAAGCGCGAGGGCTTTAGGTGTGTCTAAATCATCATCCATTAGTCCAATAAAACGGTCTTTATAGTGTGGATGAATTTCACCTTCTGTTTGTGGAAGCATATTAAAAGCATCTCGAAGACGTTTTAAAGCTATTCCAGTGCTTGTGACTGCATCTAATGTAAAGTTAGTTTTCGTGCGATAGTGAGCCGTCATAATCCACATACGAAAGGCGAGTGGTTCAATTCCTTGAGATATAATATCTCGAAGCGTGTAAAAATTGCCAAGCGATTTAGACATTTTCTGACCATCAACCATAAGATGTTCGTTGTGTATGAAGTATTTGGCGAATGATTTTCCTGTTGCGCACTCTGCTTGAGCGATTTCATTTTCATGGTGAGGGAACATCAGGTCGATACCGCCTGTGTGAATATCAAAACTCTCGCCAAGTGTATCAGTGCTCATTGCTGAACATTCTATATGCCACCCTGGGCGACCCTTACCAAATCCTGTTTCCCAAAACACATCACCATCTGATTCAACCCATCCTTTCCAGAGTGCAAAATCAGATGCGTGCTCTTTCTCATATTCATCTTTTTTTGCAAGGCGACCATCGGCATTTGCTTTCAAATCTGCGAGCGCAATCTGTGATAGTTTTCCGTACTCGCTGTCCTTTGTGATATCAAAATATACAGAACCGTCTTCAGTCTTGTAGGCGTAACCTTTTTCAATCAATGTTTCAATCATATGAACCATTTGAGGGATGTATTCTGTCGCTTTGGTGTATGTTGTCGCAGGAAGAATATTGAGTGCTTCACAATCAGCAAAAAATTCTTTTGTATAAAATTCGGTAAATTCTTTAAGGGTTTTGTGAGCATTTTGTGAGTCACGAATAGTCTTGTCATCAACATCGGTAATATTCATAACATGATGAACAGAGTACCCGCGATAATTAAGATATCGTTTTAAAATATCGCTTGTAATGTATGCACGGTAATTACCAATATGAGGATAGTTGTAGACCGTTGGACCACAGGTGTAAATAGACACCAGACTATCATTAATCGGCTCAAATTGTTCTTCCTGTCTCGATAGTGAATTAAAAAGTTTTACAGCCATTTTTTGTTTTTAAAGTATATAAAAGTAAAGAGACTGAGAATGAACATAACACCGATGATGATGCCTAATTCTGCTGGTGTTTTGATCATAACAAAGTCAGTGTTCATCATAAAAATACTCGATACTACGGTAATAGGAGAAATAAGAAATGTAATAATCGTCAATATTTTCATAGTCTTATTTGTTTTATTTGCAAGAAGAGAATCGTTTGTTATGCGAATATCATCTATGATTTCCTTGTATCCATCAACTCTGTCCTGTACTCGCACATAATCATTTATAATTTCTTTTATGGATGGACGGAATCCTTCACCAAACATTCTAACAAGAGATTGTTCAAGGGTAGCGAGAATATCATCATGGAAACGAAGCGCTTGGCGGAATTCAAGCAGCTGACGACTTGCACGCGAAATTACAGCAACCATTTCTTCTTCAACACCATCAAAAACTCTTTTTTCCGCTTCTTTTACAAAGACATGTGTTTTGTCTAGTTCTTCTCTGGTTGCATTGTAGAGCGCTTGAAGAAGATTTCCAAAAAGAAAACCAGTATGCGCGTTTTCCATGTGCTTTTCGTGGATCATATTTTTTTCAAATGTTTTTGAAAAAGAATGGAGTTGATCCATCGGTCCGTAGTGAGTAGTAATGATAAAATTAGGACCAATAATAAAATCTACTTCTTCTATTTTTATACTATCCTTGTTTTTTTCTTTTGAAGGAAAGTGGAGAATTAGATAGATGAAATTTGGATGTTGTTCTATTTTTGAATGCGGGCTATCTATGATAACCTGTTCGGCAATATTTGCTGGAATAGCGTATCTTTCCATGATATGCAAGAGTTCATCTTCATCTGGTGAGTCCAGATCAATCCACACAAGGTTCTTGTAATTGTAAGTTGATATCATAGGCCTCATTATAGCCCCTCACTTGCATTTTTCAAAGGTTTTGTGTATTATAGAGTCCTGTGGAATAACGACTTTTTGACTATTTCCGCAACCCATTATTATATGGCACAGACAAAAACACCAAAAAAGAAGACAAATGACGGAAGCGAATTCGCGGTTATTTTGACTGGCGGAAAACAGTACAAGGTTTCAGTCGGAGATTTTCTCAAGATTGAAAAATTGGACGGTGAATATGGAGCTGGTGATAAAATCAGTTTCGATAAGGTTCTTCTTGTTGATAACGGTAAAGACACAACAATAGGTAGTCCATATATTGCGGGTGCTAAGGTTGAAGGAATTTTTCAGAAAGCAGGTAAAGGTAAAACAGTAACAGTGATGAAGTACAAACAGAAGAGTCGTTACTTAAAGAAAAACGGTCACCGACAGCCATTTTTTGAAATAAAAATCTCAGCAATCAAATAAAAAGCAATCCTTCGACTTACACTCAGGATTGCTTTTTATTTTGGGTGTGATAAAATCCCTACGAATCAAAGAGTTAGGTAGTATTTAGTTTCCCTAGATCTGATGCAATGTCGCATAAGATTCTGAAAAACTAAATACTACAACAAATAAATAACTCGTATGTACATTAAAAAAATAACGATTCTTTTTGCCACACTTGGAGTATGGCAGAATGTTTTTGCGCAAGAAGCAAAAAATGACTCTACTATTGAAAAATCGAAATCCTTTTCTTTTGGAAAAGAACGAGGGGGAGCTGTTTGTGTGAATGGGCTTGAGAAATTGGAATTAGCAATTGGTTCAGATAAAGGTCTTAACGAAGTTCTACAACTTCACTTTTATGGCCCTGGTTCAACAAGTGGGCGGGTATTTGTGGCTGCAGCTCAAGAGCATGTTACAAGAAATACATCAGTTCATTTTATTGATGCATCAATTGATTTAACTGTTAAAGAATTTCCACTTCATTTTGCATATTCTTTTGGGTTAGACCAAATTGGTCATCGGCCAAATGTAAGTTATGTTGGACCTGGGGCCAGTTTTTATTTCTCTGACATACCTTTCTTCCATAAGTATTTTCATATATTTAGGATGAGTTCTTCCTACGAAAAACTAACGGAACATCATCAAACGGTGTGGAGGAATAAAAATGGCGAATCAGAAGATTCAAGTGTTGTGATTGGTAAGGCGCTTGAATTTTCAGCATTCTTTCAAATACAGCCATACCACATTACAAAAAAAGCTACTATTTTCTCTGAGGGTTTTTTAAGATCTCGTGAAAAAGAAAGTTTTAGTGAAATTGAAGTTGGAATTCGGCATAAGAAAGTGTTTGAAGAAATGATTGGCCTCGGTATTCGTGCTGATTTTGAAAATTTCAAATTTAACACCATAGCAATGATTTTGCGGTTTAACTTAGGTAATCCAAACCCTCGTCATCTTTAAAAAGAATCCTTATGAAGCAAGGAAACAGCCCTCAAAAATCTATGAACGATTTTTGAGGGCATTTTTTATTGTCTCACTGTCTGAATATTCAAGTTCACTACCAGTTGAAAGACCGCGACCTAAACTAGAAATGCGAATACTATATTTTTCGGCGAGCGGTCGGCATATTTCACGCAAATATAAATCAGTATGTTCACCCTGGGATGATAAAGCAAGCGCCAAAATAATTTCCTTCAAAAGGCCTTTTTTCGCGCGTTCTTCTATCGTGTGAATGAGTTCTTTTGTTCGCACAAAATTCGGTGTGTCTTTGGTTACAATTGGTACCAATCCGCCCAAAATAAAATACATTCCTTTGTATGTTTTACTTCGTTTAATACTCTCAAAGTCAGTATCTTTTTCAATAATTAAAAGGGAAGTTGCATCAGTTGCAGGATTGGCACAAATGTCACAAAGTGATTCTTTTCCAGCTGATTGAAAATAAAGAAAACACGACGAACATTGATGGATATTTTCTTTTAATTCATTCATTGCTTGTGCTAGTTCGCGAATATAATCAGGTCGTTTGCGAAGTAAAAAATAGACGAATCGTTTCGCTTGGCGTTCACCAATACCAGGGAATTCCTTAAAAAGAAGTGCTAATTTTTCAATAGAATTATTCATTGGTTAAATTAGAATTCATCAAGCGTTGTTCCACCTGATGGCGCACTAAATGATGAAGCGAAATCATTAAAATTTGTTTTTTCAATGTTCATAAATGTCGTTGTTTTCTCATCAAAGAATAGTTCAACTTTGCCTGTTGGGCCATTGCGGTGTTTTTCAATGAGGATTTCAGTGATACCAGTTCGTTCGCTTTCATCTTTTCCTTTGTCTTCACGATGAATAAACATAACAACATCGGCGTCTTGTTCAATGGATCCAGAGTCACGCAGGTCAGAGAGTCGTGGCTTACCACCGCGCGCTTCAACTGCACGAGAAAGCTGTGAGAGGGCAATTACAGGAACATCAAATTCTTTTGCGAGACCTTTGAGCGATCGGGAGATTTCTGTCACTTGATTAACCATACTGTCGTAATTTTTTGAGGTTGACATCAATTGCAAGTAGTCAACAATAATAAGTCCGAGCCCGTGTTCAGCGCGAATTCGTCGGCAAGCGGAACGCATGCGAACGATTGAGTTTCCAGCCATGTCATCAATAAAAATTGGCGCCTTGGATAAACTATCTAGCGAATCACGAAGTTTGGCGAATTCATTGTCAGAAGAGAGATTACCCGTACGCAAATTCCATGCATTCACGCGTGATTGTGCTGCAAGCATTCGGTCAACGAGTTGCTGTTTACTCATTTCAAGTGAGAAAATCATTGTTGGTGTGCCACTTTTGAGTGCTGCTTGGCGAGCAATATCAAGCGCAAGCGTTGTTTTACCAACAGACGGACGCGCTGCCAGAATAATAAGGTCTGACTTTTGCAATCCAGAGAGGTATTGATCAAGATCACGAAAACCCGTCGGAACACCACGGAGTTCGCCTTTTTTCTCGTGAAGTTTCGCTAAACGATCCCATGCCTCGTTGAGCTCATCTTTCAATGCTGAAAATGCATGACTACCAGTCGTGTTACTAATACTCATCATGCGTTTTTCAGCCTGATCTAAAACTTCAAAAACATCTTCCACATCTTCCATGAATCCTAGTTCGGAAATATCACTACCAGCCTCAATAATGTTTCGAAGTAAATGTTTTTTATAAACGATATCAGCGTAGTGCTTAATGTTTGTTGAAGCAGGAACAGCATTCGTCAAATCACTCAAATACTGAGTTCCGCCGATTGAATCTAGCATTCCGCGGTCGGTGAGTTTGTTGGCAACAGAGAGAATATCAATAGGTTCGCCTTTGCTTGAAAGTTCAAGCATAATATTAAAAATTTGTCCGTGTTTCGCTGAATAGAATGATTGAGAGTTTATGAAATCTGTAATTTCATGAATTGCTCCGGGACGAATCATAATAGAACCAAGAACAGCTCGCTCTGAATCAAGGTGTTGTGGTGGTATGCGAAGATGGTGCTTTTTTTCTGCCATAGGGTGATTGTATCATAGTGTAATTTGAATGAAATTAAAAATCTGGATAACCACCTGTATAAACCTGTGGGTAAAACCTACCTGTAGGCAGACATGTGTGCAAAAGTCAGGTTTTTTTGGTATGATATCTTCTATGACAAAACGATTACTCTCCGGAGTCAAACCAACCGGTAGACCTCATCTAGGCAATTATTTTGGCGCAATGCGACAATTTGCGGAATTACAGGATTCTTACGAAACCTTTATTATGATTGCTGATTATCACGCTCTAAATTTCATCCAAAACAAAGATGAAATGCGTGAAAATATATATAATCTCGCTCTTGATTATCTCGGTATTGGACTTGATCCAGAAAAAATCGTCCTTTTTAAGCAATCTGATGTTAGTGCTCATACTGAACTCGCGTGGATTTTTGACACGATTACAACTATGCCGTATCTAATGCGTGCTCACGCCTACAAAGATGCTGAAGCAAAACAATCTGAAATTAGTGTTGGAACATTTAATTACCCAATGCTTATGGCATCAGATATTTTGCTTTACGACACTGATATTGTGCCTGTTGGGCAAGACCAAAAACAGCACATCGAATACGCTCGCGACACAGCGCAGAAATTCAACAATACATTTGGAGAAATATTCAAACTTCCTGAGGCATTAATAAGAAATGATGTGGCTATTGTTTCAGGAACAGATGGACAAAAAATGTCTAAAAGTTACGGCAACACAATTCCACTTTTTGGTGCTGATGAGGAAATAAAAAAAGCTGTAATGAGCATTGTAACTGACTCAAAGACACCAGAAGAACCAAAGGACCCTGATTCATGCAATATTTTCTCATTACATAAACTTTTCCTAAATGAAGATGATCTTGTGGCACTCCGTTCACGATATACAGAAGGTGGGCTTGGTTACAAAGAATCAAAAGATATGCTTTATGACGAAATTATAAATTTTGTCTCACCGCTTCGTGCCCGCCGAAAGATGTACGAAGATAATCCAGCAATCGTCAGAGATATTCTTGAAAAAGGAGCAGAAAAAGCACGAATAATTACAGAAAAAAAGATGTCTCTTGTTCGTAACCTAATTGGTGTAAATACACAATAGTATGAAATATATTCGCATCTTACTGACTGTAATATTTGGTCCAATATATATTTCGCTTAACAAGTGGAATTTGAAAATTCAAAAAAAATATCTTGCGTTAAAGAAAGAAGATGTTGTTTTGTTTTACGCATGGGCTCCATTTTACTGGCTTTTTGTATTCATTGTTTTTATTATTTCAATGCCGTACGAATTTTTTATTGCAAAAGATCTTCATTAATAATTTTATTTACAAATATGAACAAACGAATTTATATAAAAGAATTACAATCACATATCGGAGAAGAGATCACTATTGCTGGGTGGGTTGATGTTAGACGCGACCAAGGCAAACTCGTCTTTATGGATATGCGTGATATGTCAGGCAAAGTGCAAGGTGTCGTGTTGCCTAATCACACCGAGGCAATGGAAGCAGTTAAAGATGTCAGAACCGAATGGGTGCTTGAGATAAAAGGCATTGTAAATAAACGACCAGAACGCAACATCAAGGAAGGCGTACGGAACGGGGACATTGAACTTGAAATTACAGGTATCACTATTCTCAATAAATCAGAAACAACGCCTTTTCCGATAAATGAAGATACTATCGGTATAAATGAAGATGTAAGAATGAAGTATAAATATCTTGATTTGCGTACTCTTCGTATGCAAAAAAATATTCGCATGCGCGACAAAATCATTTCATTCTTCCGTAATCATATGCACACGCACGATTTCATTGAAATTGAAACTCCAATTATGACAAAGGGTACACCAGAAGGCTCTCGTGAATACCTCGTGCCTTCTCGTCTTGAACCTGGTAATTTTTATGTGCTTCCTCAATCACCGCAACAATTCAAGCAACTTTGTATGGTTGCTGGATTTGAAAAATATTTCCAAGTAGCGAAATGTATGCGCGATGAAGATACTCGCGGTGATCGTCAGCCAGAATTTACTCAACTAGACTATGAACTTTCATTTGTAAAACAAGAAGACATTATCTCTTACACGGAAGATATGTTTATTAAACTTGTTCAAACAATATATCCACAAAAAAGAATCCAACAGATTCCATTTCCACGATTAACATATGCCGAGTCAATGGAAAAATATGGAAATGATAAACCAGATTTGCGCGAAGACAAAAATGACCCAGACCTACTTGCATTTTGCTGGGTTGTTGATTTCCCAATGTTTGAAAAAAACAAAGAAGGGGAGATTGGTGCGGTTCACCATCCATTTACATCAGTCAAAGAAGAAGACGCTCCACTTCTCGACTCTGACCCGCTTCGTGCGCGAGCAAATGCTTATGATATCGTGCTTAATGGTTACGAATTAGGTGGTGGATCAATCAGAATCCACAATCGTGATATGCAAAATAAAATTTTCAAAATTCTTGGACTTGACCAGGAGACAATTAATGCTCGTTTCGGTCATATGCTTACTGCATTTGAATATGGTGCTCCTCCTCATGGTGGATGCGCGCAAGGTATTGATCGCATTGTCATGCTTCTTGAAAATGAGCCAAACATCCGCGAAGTTATCGCTTTTCCAAAGACAGGAGAAGGAAAAGATTTGATGATGGGCGCGCCGTCAGAAACATCTGATGCTCAACTCCGTGAACTTGGTTTACAAATTATTAAAAAATAAAATATGGAATCAAGTACGACACAAACATACAATGTCCGTACGGCATCATTTGAAGGACCACTTGGGCTTCTTCTTTCTCTAATTGAACAGCGAAAACTTTTTATTAATGAAGTATCACTCGCTGATGTAACAGCGGATTATTTAGCGTATGTAAAACAGTTATCCGAGGGTCATGAACAGAAAGGAATCGGTAGTGTATCTTCTTTTGTTCTTGTTGCTGCGACACTCATTCTTATCAAATCTCGTTCGCTCTTGCCAGATATTGCTCTCTCGAACGAAGAAGAGGAAAAAATTAAAGACCTTGAACATCGTTTGAGGTTATATCAGATAATAAAAGAAGCGAGTATTGATGTTAAAACAAACTTTGGTGCAAAAATTATTTTTTTTCCGAATGATCGTACATGGAGTGAGCCAGTATTTGTACCGGACCAACAAATAACATCGTCTAATATGTTCGCATCAATAGAGAGTGTTTTGACTGCGCTTCCAAAAAAAGCCGAACCATTACCAGAAATTGAGGTTAAAAAAGTTATCAATATTGATGAGATGATAAATAATTTAACAGAGCGAATTCAATCAGCCATGAATATGTCATTTCGAGAATTTGCAAAAAGCCATAACGCCGAAAATCAAACCGAAGCGCGAGTCCACATTATCGTTTCGTTTCTCGCCATGTTAGAATTGGTGCGTGAAGGATTGATTGATGTCATTCAGAATAATTCTTTTGAAGATATTCATATTAACAAACAGCACG
Organism: uncultured Candidatus Saccharibacteria bacterium; assembly: GCA_964469225.1. Classification (GTDB taxonomy): domain Bacteria; phylum Patescibacteriota; class Minisyncoccia; order Phycocordibacterales; family UBA9973; genus UBA8515. The sequence continues at coordinate 18,943 of CAYXYC010000006.1, forward strand.
CACCAGAAATAACACACTCATGATGCCACTTGAAGCAAAAATCGAAGGATTACTCTTTTTTAAGGGTGAAGAAATGTCCACTGATAAATTGGCAGAACTTTTTGCTGTTTCGGTGAAGGATATTGATCAATCACTTACAAAACTAACAGAAATGTATGCTAATCGTGGACTTGTGCTTGTAAGAAACGGAAATATGGTTGTACTCGGCGTATCGGGAGAATTAAGCTCGATCATTGAATCAATCAGGAAAGAAGAATTAACTAAAGAGCTTTCCAAGGCAGCACTTGAAACACTTTCAATTGTTTTGTATATAAATGGTGTTACGCGAAGCGAGATTGATTATATTCGAGGAGTTAATTCAAGTTTTATTCTTCGTAATCTTCTCGTGCGTGGATTAGTAGCAAAAGCAATTGATCCAAAAGATAGTCGCCGAATTTTGTATCGTCCAACGATAGATACACTTGCACACATGGGTGTCACGACCGTTGAAATGCTTCCCAATTACATACAAGTATCAGCATCGCTTGCGCAAACGCTCGCTGAAATAAATACTGAAGAATAATATGACAAATGCTATTAAAATTTTGCTTCCCGCTGCAGTAAGTTTTATTACTGGTATTTTGTTAACACCAATCGCTACTCATTATTTTTACAAATATAAACTATGGAGAAGAACATCACGCAATGAAAGTGGCACAACGGCTGATTTTCAAAAAATTAACGATGGCGCCGAACTCAAAACTCCACGAGTCGGAGGAATGATTGT
>CAYXYC010000006.1:19808-27264 GCA_964469225.1 uncultured Candidatus Saccharibacteria bacterium
TATTGGTTTTTTGCAAAATTAGGTATTTCAAGTATTTATATTCCAGTTATTGGATTTGTTGAACTCGGACTTCTTTTTATTCCATTCTTTATCCTCGTTATGTTCGGTGTTTTTTCTGCGAGTGTTATTGATGGTATTGATGGACTCTCTGGTGGAGTAATTGCATCAATTTTCATGTCATTCACATTGATTGCATTTTTTAAGCATCAGATTGACTTGGCGACATTGTGCGCAGTTATCACTGGTGCAACACTCGCATTCTTGTGGTTTAACATCCCTCCGGCTCGTTTTTATATGGGAGAAACAGGTATGATTGGGCTAACTGTGACAATTTCTGTTGTTGCATTCCTAACAAACACTGTTTTATTGTTGCCGATAATTGCGTTTCCTCTTTTTATTACTTCACTTTCAACGATTGTTCAAATACTGTCTCGACGATTCAGAAACGGGAAGAAGGTATTTCTTGTTGCGCCACTACATCATCACTTTGAAGCGCTTGGCTGGCCAAAATATAAAGTAACAATGAGATATTGGATTGTTGGTATTATTTGCGCTATTGTCGGTGTAATTATTTCTCTTCTTGGATAAATTTTAAAAAATGAAAAAGTGGAAAGGAGACAATATATTTCTTGGAATTGTTATTTCGCTCGTTGTTATCGGAGCGGTTATGTTTACATCTGCATCTCTTGGTATTCTCGCAAGTAATGAAGATAAATTTTACAATGTACTCTTGAGTCAGTTCGTATTTGGTCTTGGTGGGGGAATCATTGCGCTTTATCTTGGCCTCCGTATCCCATATACATTTTGGCGAAAATACGCACTCGTATTTTTTATCATAGGACTTGGGCTTACCGCGCTTGTATTTACACCACTTGGGCTATCTCACGGAGGTGCGACTCGATGGGTTAGTATTTTAGGTTTTTCATTTCAACCTGTTGAATTTTTGAAAATTGGCTTTGTGATTTATTTTGCGGCATGGCTATCATGGCTTCGTGGTAAATTATCTGACCTACGATTTAGTATTATTCCACTGATTATATTTATTGGTACAAGTGCATTTTTCCTATTAAGACAACCTGATACAAAAAGTTTAATATTAATGATTATCACCGCGATCGCGATGTTGTTTGTTTCTGGTGTACCATGGAAATATCTTGTCGGTATTATAGGAATTGCGCTCGTTGGATTTACTATCCTCGTGTTTTTCAAGCCATATTTGATGAATAGAATTGAAACATTTGTAAACCCAGGTAAAAACAGTCAGTCAACATCTTGGCAATTACAACAATCATGGATTGCAATTGGTTCGGGTGGTGTGTTTGGCCGTGGTGTCGGTCAAAGTATTCAAAAATTTAAATATCTTCCTGAGCCACAAGGTGACTCAGTTTTTGCTGTTATTGGTGAGGAGCTCGGTTTTGTTGGAGCAACGCTTGTGATTTGTTTATTCGTAGCATTTGCTTTTAGAGGTTACAGAATCGCACTTTATGCACCAGACTCGTTTACAAAGTTACTTGTGATGGGTTTTATTACTCTGTTAACCGCGCAATCGTTTATGAATATTGCATCAATTACCGGCGTATTTCCATTAACAGGTGTTCCGCTTGTCTTTATTTCACAGGGTGGTACGGCATTACTTCTTGCACTTGGAATTGTTGGTATTATTCTCAACATTTCGAGTCATACAAAACAAGGTGGGGTGGAAAAGTCTTCTAAAATAAGCTAGAATAGTGGAATGAAAATATTACTTACAGGTGGTGGTTCAGGCGGACATTTCTATCCCTTGATTGCAATTGCCGAGAAATTAAACTCACTTGCCGAAAAACAGAAAATTTTAGATTTGAAAATCTATTATATGTCTGACACTCCATATGACAAGACGATGTTATTTCAAAATAATATCTCGTATGTTGAAGTTCCTGCTGGAAAAATACGCCGATATTTCTCAATTCAAAACTTCTTTGATGTTTTTAAGGCAGCGAGTGGTGCATTTTGGGGTCTGGTTAGTATGTTCTTTATTTATCCTGATGTTGTAATCTCAAAAGGCGGATATGCATCATTTCCCGCTGTATTCGCATCAAAAATACTTCGTATTCCAGTTATTGTTCATGAATCAGATTCATATCCAGGAAAATTAAATCTATGGACAGCAAAATTCGCTAAACGCATTGCGATTTCGTGGGCAGAAGCCGGAGAATATTTACCAAAAGAAAAAACTATTCTCACTGGTCAACCAATTCGCAAAGAAATTCTAGAAGGTACAGAAGAAGGCGCTTTTGATTTTTTTAAACTTGACCCAACGATTCCAACAATACTCGTTATTGGTGGCTCGCAGGGCGCAGAGAAAATAAACAATGCAATAATTGATGTTCTCCCAGAGCTTCTTCCGAAGTATCAAATTATTCACCAGACTGGTGAAAAAAATATTGAGGATGTGTCTGCTCGAGCAAAACTTGTTATGGAAACAAGTCAGTATATTTTGCGTTACCGACCTGTCGCGTTTCTGAATAATTTATCTACTCGAATGGCATCCGGAGCATCATCGCTTGTTATTTCAAGAGCAGGCTCAGCACTTTTTGAAATTGCTTCATGGGGACTTCCATCAATCGTGATTCCGATTACTGATTCACATGGCGATCATCAACGAAAAAATGCATTCAACTACGCTCGAGTTGGAGCGTGCGAGGTGATTGAAGAGTCTAATTTAACACCACGAGTGCTTCTATCTATTATTGATAAATTAATGTCTATGCCGACAAAACGCGAAGAAATGTCAAAGCACGCTAAAGAATTTTTCTCTCCAAACGCTTCAGAAATAATTGCTCAGGGTGCAATTGATATCGCTCTTTCGCATGAATAAAATTATGAACAATTCTAATCAAAAAATAGTAACTAGATTTGCACCATCTCCGACAGGGTTTATGCATGTTGGCGGAGTAAGAACCGCACTCTATTCTTATTTATTCGCAAAAAAGAACGGCGGATCATTTATTTTGCGCATTGAGGATACTGACAAAGAACGAGAAGTTGAAGGTTCTATTGAGCACATTATTGAATCATTAGAATGGCTTGGCATAACATGGGACGAAGGTCCTCGTGTTGGTGGAACACACGAACCATATATTCAATCAGAGCGATTAGATATTTATAAAAAATACGCACAGAAACTTATTGATAAAGGTTGTGCTTATCCTGATCCATACACCGAAGAAGAGGTGGAAAAATTACGCGTACAAGCTGAGTTGGAAAAGCGACCATTTTTGTTTCGTGAACATCGTCCCCAAAATATAGAAAAATGGGACGGCACAAAACCACTTCGGTTTAAAGTAAATAATATAAAACGCTACGAATGGCATGATTTAGTGTATGGTGATTTGTCAGCAGGAGAAGAAGCGCTTGATGATTTTATTCTTATAAAAAGCGACGGATACCCGACTTACAACTTCGCGCACATTGTTGATGATATCGAAATGAATGTAACGCATGTTATGCGTGGACAGGAATTTATCGCTTCAACTCCAAAATTTCTCTCTGTATATGAAGCGCTCGGCAAGGATGCGCCAACATTTGCAACACTACCGCACATCATGGCATCTGACGGAAAGAAAAAACTCGGCAAGCGCGATGGAGCAAAAGACATACTCCAATATCGCCATGAAGGATACACTCGAGATGCGATGGTTAATTTCCTTGCACTGCTTGGATGGAATCCAGGTGATGATCGTGAAATTCTTTCTCGTGAGGAATTGATTCGTGACTTTGATATTACTCGTATTGGTAAATCCGGCGCGCAGTTCAATGACGAGAAATTAAATTGGATGAATCGCGAATATTTAAAACAATTATCAACTTCAGACAAGCAGGAATATATTTCCTCGCACCTTTCTGACACAATTCGTTCATCCAGTGCGTACCAATCAATGATTGGACGAATAACCCCGATTATTTTTGAAAGAATTTCAACGGGTGAAGATATCCGAAAAATGGAAGAGACGGGTGAATTGTCTTATTTCTTTACAACTCCTACTATTGATATAAATTCTCTTTTCTTTAAATCGTCAAAAATACAAGAAGAAGGAAAGACCAGTACACTTTGCCAATACATGAATCACCTCAAAGATCTTATTGAAAAAATTGATGAAGATAATTTTACAAAAGACACAGTAAAAGAAATGATTTGGCCATATGCTGAAGAAATTGGTAGGGGAGATATTCTCTGGCCAATGAGATATTCTTTATCTGGAAAAGATAAATCACCGGACCCTTTCATTCTTGCTGAAGTATTAGGAAAGAAAGAAACTATTGCGCGCATAGAAAACGCAATTCAAATCCTATCAAAAGAATAGTATACTTATAGAGTGAAGTATTTTAAACTATTCGGGACACTGATAATTATGCTAACTGTTTTTGTCTTACCCAAAAACAGTTTTTCGGCGAATGAGCAAAGTATTCGTGATCAAATCAGTTCAACAAATAGTCAAATTCAAGCGCTTGATAAAGAAATAAAGAAATACCAAGAACAAATTGCACAAACTGCCGAAGAAAAAAATACATTAGCGAATCTAATCAAAGAATTAACACTAACAAGAAATAAACTTGTAAAAGAAAAAGAACAAACCGAAAAGAAAATCACCGCAACTACTTTGATTATTGGTTCGCTCTCAACTAACATCACAACTCAAGAAAAGAAAATTTCAACCGACGAAGAGTCAATATCTCGAATGCTGAATCAGCTTCACAGGAGAGACGACCTGACAATCATTGAGAGAATATTATCTCAGGAATCTATCGCTCTCGCGAGTCGTGAATATAACGATATGATTTCTTTTAACGAAGAGATTCGTGGTCATATCACAAAGGTTACAAAAGAAAAAGAAGCACTTGAGGCAACTCGCACCCAAAAACAAGGCGAGCAGAAAAATTTAAAGAATCTAAAAAAGACCTTAATTCAAAAACAGCAAGTTGTGGAAGTTACCACAAAAGAAAAAGACACATTACTAAAAGAAACTCAAAATAAAGAATCCAATTACAAGAAACTTCTTGCTGATACACAAAAAAGAAAAGAAGCGTTCGAAAAAGCAATTGAAGAGTACGAATCACAATTAAAATTCATATTAAATTCAAAAACAATACCAAAGAAAGGATCAGGTGTTTTATCATGGCCAGTTGATTCCGTTGTTATTACTTCAACATATGGACCACGCTGGGGAAGGTTCCATTACGGACTAGATTTTCGTGCCTCGGTTGGGACAAAAGTTATGGCTATGGCCCCTGGAACTGTTTTAGGTACTGGTGATACTGATATTGCGTGCAAAGGCGCGTCATTTGGTAAGTGGGTATTTATAAAATATGATAACGGTCTTTCAAGTACTTATGGTCACTTGTCTGTTATATCAACCTCTGTTGGAGATAAGGTTGAAGCAGGAGATATTGTTGCGCTTTCTGGTAATACTGGCTCATCAACAGGGCCACACTTGCATGTAGCGGTATATGCATCAGATGGTGTAAATGTTGCTACTGTTCCAAGTCGAAGTTGTGGAGGTAAAATTTTTACACAACCAATTGCCGCTCTAAATGCATACTTAGATCCAGCATTATATTTGCCACAAATTACAAAAAGTATGGTAAAAAACTAATTCTTATTAGCTCAAATTGTAGTTGACAGAAAAACATAAAGGAGTATTATAAGCACTAGGTAAGCATCTGGGTTTATAACTCTGTGTTGAGTATCCTCCTCATCTTGCGTCATGTTTTAGGTTTATTATTCAGTTCGGTTGGTACAAAAAGGAGGTGCTCAATTACAGGGTTTTACATTATTTTAGCTCTTTTTTCATGATTTTTTTAGTTTTTATTTAAGGAGATCCGCCGGTGTCAAAACTGGCGGATTTTTTATGTTTCAAATACAAAAAAAACACGCAGATGCGTGCATTTTTATTTTGGTGCCCGAGGTGGGAAATCTTTCCTTACAGGAACAGTATACCTTTTCCATTCGCGTTGCTCATAAGGAAAAGGTTTTCGACCCCACCTCGTATCTGTATAAATACAGATACTTCGAACACACACAGTAATGTGTGCCCGAGGTGGGAATCTTTCCTTACAGGAACAGTACACCTTTTCCATTCGCGTTGCTCATAAGGAAAAGGTTTTCGACCCCACCTCGTATCTGTATAAATACAGATACTTCGAACACACACAGTAATGTGTGCCCGAGGTGGGGGTCGAACCCACATCCCTTGCGAGACACGATTTTAAGTCGTGCGCGTATACCAATTCCGCCACTCGGGCCTGTTTATATTGTTTTATAAAAACCTATTTTATTACATTAAAACACTAACCTATACGAATAAGATAATCTCATATTTTTAAATATTTAACAACTATCTTTGACTTCTGTGTTTGATAATGGTTCAATATATAAAAATGGAGGTAATATGAGTACTTGGTTAAATGACGAGGGAGAGAATCCTCGTACTGAAAATCGTAAAGTAACATTTTGTATTCTAGTGATTATTTTCATAATCACCCTTCTCTTTGGGTATTACCTTAAATCCCCAAAAAATCCGAACAAACACACGAAAGAAATTCCTCATCTTTCGTGTGTTTTTCAATTGACCCCCTATCATATTTATGGTATTCTAAAAAAAACTTAAAATACAGTTATGACAAACATTCCTGATGACCTCGAAACAAAAGCTGAGAAAAAATGGCGACCCATTGTAATCTTAGTTTTATGCGCATTAATCCCTCTTTATGTTTGGTATTTACAAAGCGACAATACCTCTACGCAACATACTGTCTTAAATACAGTCACAAGACCAGAGAATTCATCAGAAAAAAATTCTGTTAATTCATCGGTAATGAAGACAGTATCAATTGTTCCAACTTCTGACAAAGAACCAATTGATTTTGATGGTACCATTTCAAAAGTTTACGAAAATTCAGTAGAGATTCGTTGTTGTAATGGTGAATCAATTGTCACAACAAAACCTGAATTCCCTGTAAAACTAAAACCCGGAACTCATGTTCGTGTAATGGCTGAATTAATAAAAAATTATGAAATCCTGCCAGATACACCAGAAGTACCAAATCATACTCATTGGGCATTTATTGATGAGATAGGTCCTCGATATATTTCGATTTCTTATTTTGAAGATAACGGAGATGTAAAATATGGTAATGCTTTAAAACCACCATTTCCGATATTTGTAAATTCAGGCGTAGCTGTAGCGTGTAAAGACAATATTGAATATCAAATTGTAGAAATAGAACCTTAACCGTAAAAATATTTTTGAAGAAACCCCAAACTTTTAAGTTTGGGGTTTTGTTTTGAAAATAAGGGCTTATTTGTTAGTATAAGGAAATACATGGCTGAAAAAATCTATTACACAACAATTGGTTTAGAAATTCATGCTGAACTTCATACAAAATCGAAGATGTTTTGCGGGTGTGTAAATAACCC
>CAYXYC010000007.1:0-7645 GCA_964469225.1 uncultured Candidatus Saccharibacteria bacterium
CCATACGGATATGTTGTAACAGTGCAAGGTGACACTTTGACTTCTGGATTAAATACAATCACCGCAATTGGCGGAACTAATACTACTCCAACAGCAGGAACGAATCGTTTTGGAATTCGTGCTGTTGCGAGTGGGGGATCAGGGTCAGTTTCATCTCCGTATTCCGCATCCGGTTTTGCTTATGCGGGAACAACGACAACAGCGTCTACTCTCGCGAGCGCAAGCACAGGAGATGATCTAACGACAACATATTCTGTTCGGTCTGTTGCAACCATTGAACAGGTTCTACCTGCTGGATCATACACAACCACACTTACTTTTGTAGCAGTTCCAACATTTTAAAATATGAGAAATATAATAAATAACATATCTATAAGTTTCCTGTCTGTGCTCATATTTTTATTTAGCTTTCCTTTTTCGTATATAAACGCAGCGTCTCTAACTAATCTTTCTGATACGCTTAGTACAGAATCAGCAAGTACTGTATCTACTCATACAATTTCATTTATTACACCTACTGGTGTTGGCTCGGGTGACACAATTATTCTGACATTCTCATCATCTGCTACAGCGCCATCAATAAACGCGTCACTTACATTTACTGATGTTGATGTGCTTGATGATGGTGTTGATTTAACTCTCGCGTCTACTCCATCAGGTGCAACAGCTGGGGTTGTACGAACATCAGCGACAGTTATTACATTTACAAACGGAACAAGTGCGATTTCTGCTGGAAGTATTGTGACATTTAAAATTGGGACAAACGCAACAAATCAATCAACTGGTGTTTTTGGTATTACAAACGGCACAGTAGGCACAATGTATGTCGCAATTACGGGTACATTTGGTGATACGGGAGTGATGTCAGTGCCGATTCTTTCAAGTAGTGCAGTTTCAGTTTCTGCAACAGTCAATGAGACTCTTTCTTTCTCTTTATCAGATAGTGATATTTTCTTCGGTAAACTTTCTTCATCGTTTGCTTGTTTTGCACAAGGGTCTGACCCAGGGTCATCGTCTGCCTGCCCAACAACAAGCGAAGCGGAAGCGCTCTCTATCTCGGCTCAAACAAATAGTCCAACGGGTTACACGATTACAGTTGAGGGGGCGACACTAACATCAGGTTTGAATACGATCACAGCGCTTCCTGCAAACACAAACTCTTCTGCTGGTTCGGAACAATTTGGTATGCGACTTGTTCACTCTGGTGGGTCGGGATCGGTAACAGCACCATACTCCGCATCTGGGTACGCATACACGGCAAGTTCGGGTAGCCCGGTGCAAGTCGCAAGTGTAAGTTCTGAAACGACTACGGATACATATTCAGTGCGATATATTGCCAATATCGCATCAAATACCGAAGCTGGAAGTTATTCAACAACTCAAACCTTTGTCGCAACTGCTAATTTTTAATATTATATATATATGAATAAATATTTTCTCATTTTAACAATTTTTTTACTCTCAGTAATTCCAATCAAGCACGCTTCCGCGTTAACTGTCTCACCCGCGCGGATTGAAATTTCTGGTGCACGCGGAGAGACAATCACAAAAGAAATTACATTATTTAATGAAAACAAAATTTCTTCGCAAAAACTCTATGTATCGTTTGCGAATTTTGAAGCTAATGGTGAATCGGGAACTCCAAAATTTATTACACCAACAGATGGTATTGGAACTTGGATGAGCGCACCAAAAGATATACTACTTAAACCAAATGAAACAAAAAATATTTCCGTATCAATTAAAATACCAGACACAGCTGATGGAGGAGGACATTTTGGCGCAGTATTTTTTGGTACAGCACCAGAATCAAAAGGGCAAGGACAAGTAGCTATCAGTGCCAAAACAGGAGTGCTCGTACTCTTGTCAGTTGCGGGTGATGTGACAGAAGCAGGTGGGCTTATATCGTTTAACACTAAAAGTAAAAAATTCTTTTACACCACACTACCGGTTGATTTTGAGTATCGTTTTCGTAACGATGGCAACGATCGAGTAAAACCAAAGGGAACAATTACAATCCGTAATGGCGTTTTCTATCCAACAGAACGGCTTGATGCAAACGCTTCACTCGGAAATGTTTTACCAAATAGTACACGGCTGTTTCAGTTATCTTGGGGTCAAGGGCTTTCTCCATCATCTATAAATTCATTTTTTGATGCAGTTCGTTTTGAATGGAAGAATTTTGCATTTGGTCCGTATTTTGCGCGACTGTCTTTGTCATATGGAAGTAATATGCAAGCATCGTCACAGCCACTCTTTTTTGTTGTAATTCCGTGGCATCTGATTATAGTTGTTCTTGTGATTATTTTCTTCCTGCTCGTTGGGGGAAAGAAATTACTTCGTTCTTACAATGACCATATTATTAAAAAAGCGCGTGAAAAATCTCTTTAATCTATGAAAAAATCCCGCTTCCAATCTTATGTTTTGCGGGCACCGTATGTGCTGTTTTTCTGTATGCTCATTATTCTTCCGGGACTTGTGACATCTCTTACTCTTACTAGTGATGGCTCTGTAACTATTTCTGCTGTTGTTGTTTCTACTACTAGTGGTGGCGGCGGTGGTGGCGGTGGAGGAGGAGGTGGTGGAGGTGGAGGTACTGGTGAAGGTGCCGTCAACTTTTCTGGACTCGGATATCCAAATTCTAAAATCACTATTTTGAAAAATGGTGTTTTAACTGCGACAACTGTTTCTGATCCCGGCGCGCGTTTTTCTGTGACGGTTGATAGTTTATCTACTGGAACATATAACTTCTCTGTATATGGTGAAGATACACAGGGAAATAGATCTCTGACTTTTTCGTTTCCAATTTATGTAACAAGCGGTACGACAATAAACATTGGTGGTATCTTTTTGTCACCAACAATTACTATTGATAAATCAGAAGTGAAACGAGGTGATACTCTTCAAGTATTTGGACAGACAGCACCAAGAAGCGATGTGAATGTGATATTCCACTCGGAAGAGGAAATTGTCCGAAAAGTAAAAACAGATCCGACTGGTCTGTATAAATATGATATGGATACTTCACCGCTTGAATATGGAGGTCACACCGTGAAATCAAAAACGATTATGGATGAAGTAGTCAGCTCAACGAGTCCAACACTTTCGTTCTTAGTCAGTCTGCTTTCAAAAACACTGGATCCAACGGCGTGTGGACGATTGCGTGGCGATCTTAACTGCGATAATAGAGTGAATCTAGTAGACTTCTCTATTATGGCGTATTGGTACAAACGAGGAACACCACCTGCACGAGTTGATATTAACAAAGACGGTCGAGTAACATTGATTGATTTCTCTATTATGGCGTTTAATTGGACAGGATAATTATATGAAGTATATATCTATGAAAAAAATTATTATTGGTTTGTGTGTAATCTTGTATGCTCCTTCTGTTTTTGCGAGTTCTGTTTCTCTTGTTTCGTCAAAGGACACTGTTGGTACAGAGGAACAATTTACTGTTGATGTTGTGCTTACAACAGATGGTGCGGTCATAAACGCTGTTGAGGCTTCAGTTGTTTACCCAGAAAAAAATCTGAAATTTGTTCGCGCTGAAGAGGGTAAATCAATAATTTCATATTGGATCACACAACCAAAAGTAGAGAATGGCACTATTTCGTTCGCTGGAATTATTCCTGGTGGCTTTGCTGGAGTAATTGATCCATTTAGTAGTGGGCAGAAACCAGCTCCCGGGCTTCTTGTTCGTCTTGTTTTTGAAGCAAGTATGTCTGGCGCGAGTACTATTTCGTCATCAAATATTCTTTTGACTAGAAATGATGGATTAGGCACAGAAGAAAAACCAATTGCTTTTTCAAAAATAATTACAATATCACCAAAATCAAATCCTGTTATTGTTCCGATTGAAAAAACAATTCCAACACTTGAAGCATATGTGACTCTCGATCAAAATCTTTCAAAGGGGAAATACACACTTATTTACGATGCTCGTGATAGAGGAAGTGGCATCAAGGAGGTTCGTGTAAAAGAAGGTTTACACGATTGGCAGGTAGTTGACGGGTCATATGTGCTTCGTGATCAATCTCGTCGAAGCAGTATTGATATTGAAGCAACAAATTTTGATGGAGAAAAAGTTACAGCACGCATAGAACCACTTCCATCGCCAGTATTTGGGGTGTATACTGTAATTATCCTTATCATCTGTCTCTTTGTTTTTGTTTTCTTTTCAAAAAAAATATATGCACGATTCAATAAAAAAAATAATTCGTAGTCTTGGTACAGTATTTATATTTTTCGCAGTTTATGCTGTCGCAAATCATGCGGAGGCAGCATCTATTACATTTATACCAACAGTAACATCTTCAACTGTGGGTGATACTGTACGAATTCGAGTTGCCGTATCAGCTGATGTCTCAATAAATGCAGTTTCGGCAAAAGTAAGTTATCCGAACGAAATGCTCACCCTCTCATCTATCTCAAAAGCTGGGTCAATTATTAATCTCTGGGCGCAAGAGCCGTCATATTCAAACAGTACAGGCACAGCGAATTTTGAAGGTGTTATTTTGAGTGGTTACTCAGGATCATCAGGTACTATCGTAACGCTTGTTTTTAAAGCAAAAGCACCAGGGGTAGCAACGCTTCGTTTTTCAACAGCATCGCTTCTTGCAAACGATGGGAATGGGACAGAAATAAATTCAACAAAAGGTACTGGTTCTATTACAATATCTCAGTCAAACCGCGCCCCTGCTCCTGTTGATGAAGAACAAAAACCTGTTTCAAAAAATTCAATTATTAAAATTGAAGAAATTAAAAAATCTGGAGATGAAACAAGTCCAAAAAGATTTTTAATTACACCACCTCGTGCGGTAAAGGATAGGGCGTATATTGTGGCAATTGATTCTATGGATGTTATTTCGTGGATTGACGATGGATCACATATTTATCAAGCGCCTGATTTAACAAGGGGTGTCCATACTATAAAAATTACAGCACGAGATGTTTCAAATATCACAATGTCTGGCTTTGCTGAATTTACAACAACTGCAATTGGAGTACCAATAATTACTGATTACCCAACAAACTTGTTTTCAAATGATTTCTTGATTGTAAAAGGAACATCTGACCCTCTTGTTGATATTGATATAACTGTGACAAATACCGAAACAACAGAAGGGGTAGTTGGGCACATTCAATCAAATAATACAGGTAAGTGGAGTTTCGTTTCGGATGACAAGATGACGATTGGTACATATGCTGTTGTAGCAAAAGCAATTACGAAGGATGGTATCGAAAGCGCCCCAAGCAAACCTGTCCGTATTGTTGTTCGTCCAAATGCTCTCAATAATTTTTTCTCATCAATCAGTAAATATCTCACAGTTGTAACACCAGCAATTGCACTCATTATTCTGCTTATTTTCTTGGTTATGTACGGAATATATTATCTCCGTCGCGCGCATTTCTATATGAAACGCAAATTACAAGAAACAGAAGGCGTTGTCTCAAAAAGTTTTGAAGTTCTTGAAGAAGATATGGATGAACAAGTAAATATTTTCCGAAAAATTAAAGCCCGCAAACCACTTACTGAAAGTGAGAGAACCTTCTTGGTGAAGTTCAAGAAAGACATTGAGCAGGCCGAAAAGGTGATTCTCAAAGGAATGAAAGATCTTGAAAAATAGCATGAAAAAACCCTTTTGAAATAAGCCTCAAAAGGGTTTTTTCATGCTTTCATTCGGCTTAATTTTCTGCTATAATTAACCAATATTTTTATGGCAAAAGACGATCCAAAAAAGACAAAAAAAGAAGGTGGTTCATACGGAGCGGAAGCAATCTCGGTTCTTGAGGGTCTTGAACCGGTTCGTCGCCGTCCCGGTATGTATATCGGTTCTACTGGTATTGACGGACTTCACCACTTGGTTTGGGAAATTTTCGACAACTCACGCGATGAAGCGATGGGTGGACACTGTGATCATATTGAAGTTGTGCTTCTTCCAGGTAATTCTGTTCGTGTCACGGACAATGGTCGTGGTATTCCAGTTGCTATTCATTCAAAAACAAAAGTATCAGCACTCGAAACAGTCATGACGACACTTCATGCCGGAGGTAAATTCGGTGGTGATGAAAGTGGCTATAAGGTGTCAGGAGGTCTACACGGTGTCGGTGCATCTGTTGTAAACGCACTTTCTATTTATACAAAAGCTGAAGTTCATCGTGATGGTGGAAAGTATGTTCAGGAGTATTCTCAGGGTAAACGAAAAGCCGCAGTTAAAAAAGTTAGTTCATCAAAAAATAACGGTACAATTATTTCTTTTGAGCCAGATGAAGAGATTTTTAAGCAGGTAAAATTTGACTGGAATACGATCGTGAATCATTTGCGCCAGCAAGCGTATTTGGTGCGCGGGCTTCGTATTGATATTATTGATGCACGAGAATGGGATCCGATAACTGGCGGAAAAGGCAAGGGTAATTTTGAAGACATTTTCTGGTTCTCTGAACTTGCTCTTGAAGTGCCTTCAACAACATTTTATTTTGAAGGAGGACTTGTTTCTCTTGTAAAATTTTATAATAAATCACAAAAACCAGTACACCCAAGCGTTTTTTATACAGAAAAAGAAGTTGATGATGTCGGAGTAGAAGTTGCGCTTCAGTATGTGGATGATTTTTCTCCTAAAATTGTTCCATTTGCAAACAATATCTACAACCCTGAAGGAGGAACACACATTACCGGTTTCAAAACAGCATTGACTCGTATTTTAAATACATACGGCAAGAAAAATAATTTAATCAAAGAAGCCGACGGCGGTTTTACAGGAGATGATGTTCTCGAAGGTCTAGTCGCTGTCGTGTCTGTAAAGCTTCGCGAAATTCAATTCGAAGGTCAGACGAAAGCAAAACTTGGTTCAACTGAGGCACAAGGTGCTGTTGCAACGGCCTTTGGTGATGCTTTTTCAGCATTCCTTGAAGAGAATCCAGATGAAGCAAAATCAATCATAAATAAATCATTACTCGCGCTTCGCGCTCGCAAGGCCGCTAAAGCAGCGAAGGACTCTGTTCTTCGTAAGGGCGCACTCGAAGGCATGACTCTTCCGGGTAAACTCGCTGACTGTCAGGTTAAAGATGCCGAGAGCGCAGAACTTTTTATTGTGGAGGGAGACTCGGCTGGTGGTACAGCGAAAATGGGACGCGACAGAAAGACACAAGCGATACTTCCACTTCGTGGAAAGATTCTAAATGTTGAACGCGCTCGTCTTGATAGAATGCTTGGTTCTGAGCAGATCAAGAATCTTGTGATTGCAATGGGTACATCAATCGGTGATACCTTTGATCTTGAGAAAATGCGTTATCATAAAATCATTATTGCAACCGATGCTGATGTGGATGGTGCGCACATTCGTACACTTATTTTAACTCTTATGTACCGATATTTCCGTGCCGTGCTTGATGCGGGGTATGTGTATATTGCTCAGCCACCACTTTTCAAAATAAAGAAAGGTAAAGAAATCATGTATGCGTATTCTGATGAAGAACGAGATAAATTACTTGGCAAGGATGCGCCATCACTTGAACAATTGCTTCAAGAATCTGCAAATGAGGGTGGTGAATCGGCGGAAGTTGAAATTGAAATCGAAGAAGAAGACGAAACAACAAAAACAAAACGCGCTACAAAAATTCATGTTCAGCGATATAAAGGTCT
>CAYXYC010000007.1:7745-25583 GCA_964469225.1 uncultured Candidatus Saccharibacteria bacterium
ACTTTTTCTTCAAAAAGAATACAATAGGTAAAAAAATTATATGAAAAGATCGACAGTTGTTTATTTCATAGACAAGAAAACAAATAAGACTCTTATGGCATGGCAACAGCGTAAGGTTATTGGACTCAAAGGTTATGGAGGAGTGATAGAAGATAATGAGGATCCTCGCCTTAGTGCTTGTCGTGAAGTTTGGGAAGAATCTGGTGGTGATCCCAAAAGACGAATATATCACAAAGAGGTTGGGGGAATTACCGTTAAACCTGAAAATCTTGAACCAGTTGTTTTGATTGATTTTTATAATGGAACAGAGGGTGAAGTTCCATTTGGTAATCCAAATTTCCGTGTATTGGGCTATCGGTCTTTTGTATGGGAAGGAAAAGCTATTTCAACAAATGAAATGGTTCATCCAGATTGGTATGGAATAAATCAATTACCTCTTGATGATATGATTATTGGTGATAGTCTTTTTATCAAAGATTTTTTTTCTGGTAACCTTATTATGGGTTATATCCGTCGCACGAGCGATTGGAAGAAAATTATTGATTACAAAATCTCACCATGTACCATAAATGACCTTGTTATTTAATCATAAATAAAAAAATTGCCTTCGAACCAATCGAAGGCAATTTTTTTATTATTAGAGTGCTTTTGTTTTTATTTCGTCTATAATTTTTTCTGAGAAATCAGCGAGTGTTTTTTCTATTTTCTCACCTATTCGTGTTTCAATAGTCAGTATTCCAGAATCTTTTTCTTTGTCACCAATGACGATGACATACGGCACCTTATCGCTCTTTGCTTTATGGATGCGCTTGCCAAGCGAGTCATTTCCTTCTTCAAATGTTACGCGGATTCCATTTTCTTTGAGTGTCTTGTATATATCCTCTGCGTATTTTATATGTGAATCTTTGACTGGTACAATAGCGACTTGTGTCGGTGTAAGCCAAGTAGGGAAATTACCTGACAAGTGTTCAATGAGTGTTGACATGAATCGTTCAATCGAGCCCATTATTGCGCAGTGAATCATAACAACCTGTTCCTTTTCACCTTTTTCATTTGTACAGAAGAGTCCAAAGTTTTTCGGCTGATTGAAATCAAGTTGAATTGTTGCGACTTGGAGGACACGACCAATTGAGTCGTGGGCGATGAAGTCAATTTTTGGTCCATAAAATGCTGCTTCGCCAATACCGTCAATCCATTTTACGCCTTTTCCTTCCATTAGTTTCTTGAGGGCATCTTCTGCTTTTTCCCAGACATCTCTACCACCGAGATATTTTTCAGGGGTTTCCGGATCGTGTCGTGAAAAACGAACATCAAGTTTAAATCCAAATGTTTTGTAGAATGTTTCAATAATATCCCAGACAGCAAGTGCTTCGGTTTCAATTTGATTTTCACGGCAGAAGACATGGGCATCATCTTGGGTAATCGAGAGAACACGAGATAGCCCAGAGAGTTCTCCTGATTGTTCGTCGCGGTATACCATTGTTGTCTCACAGTAACGAGCTGGCATATCTCGGTAACTTTTTGGTTCAGCATCAAAAATCTGCGTGTGGTGTGGGCAGTTCATTGGCTTCATGGCATAGAGGTGATTTTCGCGTGTTTCTATTTTGAACAAATCGTCGGCATATTTTGCCCAGTGTCCTGATTTTTCGTACAATTCCTTTTTTGTAATGTGTGGAATAGTAACTTTTTCGTACCCACGAGTCTTGCGAAGTTCCCAAACATAGTCGTTTAATAATTCACGAATAATTGTACCTCTGGGTGTCCAAAGTGGAAGTCCTCCGCCAACAAGATCAGAGAAAACAAACAATCCCATCTCTTTGCCGATTTTTCGGTGGTCACGCTTCTTTGCTTCTTCGCGTTGATATATGTATGCATCAAGTTCTTCTTTTGTATCAAAGGCAAGACCGTAAATACGAGTAAGCATTTTGTTTTTCTCGTCACCACGCCAGTATGCACCAGCAACACGGTCGAGCTTGAATGAAAATGGTTCAATATCTTTGCTTGGGTTTTCGCTGTGTCCGCCACGGCACAAATCAGTAAATCCGCCCGATGTGTATAGTGTGATTGATTCACCTCGAGTGCTAATTTCTTCAATCAGTTCCGCCTTGTATTCATTACCAGAGAATATACTAATTGCTTCATCTTTTGTCGCCTCACTGTGGGTAAACGCTGTCCAGCGGGGGAGACTTTCGCGCATTTTTTCTTCAAATCCCACTAAATCCTGATCAGTGATTTTTTGAGAGTTAAAATCAATATCGTAATAGAACCCATTTTCAATGGCTGGTCCAAGGGTTAGTTTGGCATCAGGGTATGTTTCTTTCACTGCTTGGGCGAGCAGGTGAGCAAGAGTATGGCGTTTATATTCAAGTTTTTCAGCGTCTTTCATTTTTTTATCATAGCATAAAACGCTTATTTTGTAAGGTTATGGAGTATATTGACTTATATATGTATTTGTGATATAATTCTAAAAAATAAATTGTTTTATGGAAAAGATTGATAAAAGAAAAAAAGAGGCAGTAGAAGCTCCTCTTACGCTCAATTATGCAGTTGCAGGAGTAGCATTTAATTTCACTCTAAAACCAGCTTGTTACATTGTTGATTATCAGGCAGGCGCAAATTCAGTACAAAAAAGACTTCCTGGCGGTCGCTTTCAGCACAATGATGTTATTAAGGCAGTAGAATCTTTTCTTATGAAAATAGGAGTGAGAAACAACAGCCTTGAATTTTTTTGTTCAAAAGCAGATGACATTGGAAGGCGGTTTCAGTCATCAATTGCCGGTGTTGAAAATTACGCTGAGCTGAATCCTCTTTTTGATAAAATGGCAAATGACATTTTACTGGAATTACAAAAATGCAAAATTTCAGAAGATGAATTTCGTCAAATTATTGAGGATTCACAGTACAACACTGTTCGCAGTGAATTCAAAGACGAGATTGATGCTAGCCGAACCGGTGATTTGAGGCTAATTTCTGTTTCAACATCCGGAGTTCACTCAAAGCTTGGATTTGTTTGCACTGACATCGAGGCCCCAGTAATTTTTACTGGTTCAGCAGACAAAAAAGTGGTTTCCTCCAGGCTCGTTACTATTGATGAGCAGGTAGCAAGAAACTTTTTTAATGGGCATTCCGGCATCTTTCAGAAAGCAATCAACGAACTTGAGCATCTCGGATTTACCAAAGAGTATGATTCTTTGAAAAAGTATGTGAAAGCTTCAATGTAAAGCATTTAAACAAAACAGAAAGCATCGCCAATGGCGGTGCTTTTTTGTTTGCATTTTTGGTAAAAATTGGTATACTCATTTCTATGGTTATTCGAATGCGACATACACGATCCCACACAGGGAATCGCCGTTCACACCACGCTCTCGCGGGTAAGCGTTTTGCAGTTTGTTCAAACTGTAGCGCTCCAAAACAAACACACACCGCCTGCAAACAGTGTGGATTTTACCGTGGACGCAAGGTTCTTGATGTGGTAAAGAAAGTAGAGAAAAAGCAGGCAAAAAAGAAAGCAAAATAGTATAAAGTATCAAGTATAGGGTATATGTTTTTAATGCTATATACCTCATACTAAATACTGTATACTCGTCATTTTATTTATGGCAAACAGGCACCTTTCACGCTCAATCGTTCTCCAAACACTCTTTGAGTGGGATTTCGGTGTGGAGGTAGATACAACACCTGCTCAAATGCTTGTGCGTAATATTGAAGAATTTGGTCCAGGACTCAATGATACTGAGTTTATGGGTGATTTACTTGAGGGTGTCTTAAAAAAGAAAACAATTATTGACGAAGTTATTGAAAAAGCGGCACCCGAATGGCCGATTGATAAAATCTCAGTTGTTGATCGAAACATTCTCCGTATTGGACTTTTTGAACTTCTTTTTGGCGACAGAACACAAGTTCCGCCAAAGGTCGCAATCAACGAAGCCATTGAACTTGCAAAAAGTTTCGGTGGTGAAAAATCGAGCCGATTTGTAAACGGGGTCTTGGGTGGCGTCTATAAAGAAATTGGTGAACCTGGTAAAGACGATGTTGTAACCAAGAAAAAGCATTTTGAAACTGATCCGAGCAAGTTCCCAATTGAGAAAAAAGCTGGTGCAGTTGTTTATGCCGTTCATAATGATAAAGTTTATTTTGCTTTTGTTCACGATGTTTTTGGCTACTGGACACTATCAAAAGGTGGCATTGAGGATAATGAAAACGAAGAAGAGGGTGCTATTCGTGAAATAAAAGAAGAAATGGGACTTGATATAAAAATCAAATGTCTTCTTGGAAAGAATGAATATATCGCAACCCATCCAGAGAAAGGAAAAATCAGAAAACAAGTAAGTTTCTTTTTAGGTGAGTCGGCATACACTGATATTGTTCTTGAAACAGGAACAGGTGGGCTCGATGATGCGCGATGGTTTCCTATGGAAGAAATCGCTTCGCTTCATATGTACGAAAACATGATTCCTCTCCTCACAAAAGCGGTTGAGATTATTACGAAAGAACTCTAAAAACACAGTATGATTGATTTTACAAAATTTGAAAAAACGACAGGTATTACCTTTCGTGATAAAAAGTTACTTGAACAAGCGTTCATCCATAGATCGTATATAAATGAAAATAGTGGTGCAAAATTTTCGCACAATGAACGATTGGAATTTCTTGGTGATGCAGTCCTTGAACTTGTGGTTACATCTCATCTGTATCTAAAATATCCTGATCGGGATGAAGGTGAATTGACTGCTTATCGCTCAGCGCTCGTAAATGCTGTGATTATCGGCGAAGTTGCTATGGCGCTCGGCATGAATGAATATCTGCTTCTCTCAAAGGGTGAAGCGAAAGATATTGGTAAGGCTCGCAACTATATTCTCGCAAATACTTACGAGGCATTTGTCGGTGCGGTCTATCTTGATCAAGGTTATGATTCAGCTGAAAAATTTATTGCCGAAACACTATTTGGAAAAATTGATACTATTGTTTCCAAAAAATTATGGCGTGATGCAAAAAGTTTAGTACAAGAAAAAGCACAGGAATATCTCAATGTTACGCCATCGTATAGAGTTGTTGCAGAAACAGGTCCTGATCATGACAAGAATTTCACAGTAGGAATATTTTTTGGTGATGATAAAATCACCGAAGGTAAGGGTCACAGCAAACAAGAAGCAGAACAAGGGGCTGCCCGGGCGGCACTTGAATCTAAGGGGTGGCTGGATTAATTTGGTAAGTAGAAGAATAATCTAAATTTCATGACTTTAAAAACCTTAGAACTTAATGGCTTCAAATCATTCGGCAAAAAAAGTGCTTTGTCATTTACGACACCGATTACTTGTATTGTGGGTCCGAATGGTTCTGGAAAATCAAATATTGTTGAGGCCATCAGATTTGTTCTAGGTGAGCAGTCAATGAAATCGCTTCGTGGAAAAGGCGGAGTAGATCTCATTTTCAAGGGTTCAAAAACACTATCATCACAAAACCGTGCGCAAGTTACGATGACTTTTGATAACAGTAAAAAGATTTTTTCATTTACGAATAGTGATCTTAGTGTATCGCTTGACTACGATGAAATAAACATTAGTCGTGAAGTGTTTGCTGATGGGTCAAATAGATACGCTATTAATGGCACAGAAGTCCGCTTGAAAGATATTGTTGATTTGTTGGCGTCGGTGAATATTGGTAGTTCGGGGCATCATATTATTTCCCAGGGTGAAGCTGATCGTGTGCTTAATGCGTCCAGTAAAGACCGTCGCGCGATGATTGAAGATGCGCTTGGACTCAAAGTGTATCAATATCGTATTCGCGAAAGTGAACGAAAACTTGAAAAGACTCTCGAAAACATCAAAGAAGTTCAAATACTTCGTCGCGAAGTTGCGCCACATCTTTTGTTTTTGAAAAAACAAGTCACCTTGATTGAAAAAGCGCGTGAATTGCGTGATGAAATTCGCGAATTATACAAAATATATTTTTCAAGTGAGGCAACCTATATTAATACTGAGGGCGCGCGGTTGCGTGAAAAGCGACGCCTCGTTGATGAGCGGATTGTTTCGCTTGATGAGAGGATTGCAAGACTACCGTCTTCTCTTGGTGAGACAAAAGAATTGAGTGAAGAAGCGACACATGCAATTCTTCTTGAAGAAGAAATTTCTCGTATTCGAACAGAAAAAGATGAAACCGGTCGCAAACTTGGTCGTATTGAAGGACTAATTGAGCGAATTGAAAGAGATCTTTCTCGTGTGGCAGAATCACCAGAGAAAACAATGACTGAGCATGAGTGGAAAGAAATGCTTCATGCGATTGAAGAGGAGATTGATAATGCGCTTCAATCAAATGATATGGCGATTATCTCTCTAGCACTTCGGGCACTCAAAGACCGTATTCACAAGCTCTCTACTGATTCAAATAATTCTTCGCCTAATCCTACTAACCCATCACTCATAGCTGAACATGCTGAGATGGTCAAAGCTCGTGATGTACTCATTGCTCAAATAAATGAATATATTGCAAAAGAGCAGGAGATTGTGAAAACAATTGCTCTACTTCGTCAAAAAGACTCAGAATCACAACAACAGTTACGCGAGAGCGAGCGTGTGCGTTACGAACTTCTTCGTGAACAAAATATTGCTCAATCAGATTTACACTCGTTGTCGTTTGAAGAAGAAAAATTAACACTGATTAAAAGTATCTTTGAAACAGATATTGCTGAGGCGGGCGCGCTTATTGGGCGAGAGGTTATTGATTTTGCGCGAATTGAAATGGCTGGCGAAATAACGCGTCAGACACAAGAAGAACTTCGTCGAAAAATTGAACGCATAAAAATCAAAATTGAGGATTCTGGAATGGGGAATAGTTCTGATGTTATAAAAGAGTACGAAGATACTGAAGAGCGAGACCGATTTTTGGCACGCGAAATTGATGATTTGAATACAAGTATACGAACGCTTCGTGATGTCATTGTTGAACTCAAAGAAACGCTTGATAGGGAATTTAAAACTGGTGTTGAGAAAATCAATCGTCAATTCCAAGAATTTTTTGCACTGATGTTTGGTGGTGGGTCGGCTTTTCTTTCAATTGTTATGGAACACAAGAAACCAAAACGCGGAGAGGAGGATGAAGAGGAAGAATCAACTGATGAAGAAAGTACACTTGGTTTTGAGCGAGGAATTGAAATTCATGTTTCATTGCCTCAGAAAAAAGTTAAAGATTTACACATGCTCTCAGGTGGTGAACGATCTCTCACATCAATTGCGCTTCTATTTGCAATGTCTCAAGTTAATCCACCGCCATTTCTCGTGCTTGATGAGACTGATGCGGCGCTTGATGAAGCAAATTCACGCAAATACGGAAATATGCTTGAAAATCTTTCGCGAGTTTCCCAGCTTGTTGTAGTGACTCATAATCGCGAAACAATGTCGCGAGCTCAGATTCTCTATGGAGTGACGATGGGTGCCGAAGGCGCTTCAAAACTACTTTCAATTCATCTCGAAGACGCAAGTACATACGCAAAATAACCCCAGAACAAATTGTTGTGGGGTTATTTTATGATTTCAAGATATTCAGTTAGTGTTAGGTTTTTGTCGTGAGCTTCTTTTGCTTTTTCAATACCGATGTATCTATAATGCCAGGGTTCAAAAATGTATCCAGTGATATCTTCTTTGCCGAGCGGGTAACTTTCTAAAAATCCATACTCATAGGCGTGTTCGCTAAGCCATGCATACTCGGGGCTATCTTTAAAAAGTGTCGCGGTTGATTTGTATTTTATTGTTGCACCTGTTAGGTCAATCGTTGTTCCAAGTTGATGCTCAGAATATCCAGGTTTTGCAACTGAGGTTGATGTTTTTTGATTCTTACTTTTTAGATTTAGATCAAGAATGTTTTTTTGATGTTCTGGGTTACGAAAAGCCGAAGTGATTTTGATTATGTGCTTTCCTTTTTTTGCCGAGGAGATCATTTCAATTAATTTTTCGGATGCTTCTTTTCGGAGGCATAGTATGTTTGCGGAAAGACTAATTGAATCAGGTATACGAACGAGATCAGATGGCATGTAGTTATATTTTGAAAGGGCAACAGTTTGTCCAATATTTGCATATGTTTCGTCTTCAAATGGTTTTGCCGGTTTAGGGCATTTTTCTGGTGATTTTTGGGTTACTTTTTTGGGTGCTTCACTTGCGGGCATTTGAGTTGTTGGTGTAACTGGTGTTTCAATAATTTGGATTCGATTTGGATCGGCAAATGTGTACCCCTTTTCTTCAATCATTGTGATTACATCATCAAGATAGGCGAGTGACCATTTATGTTCGTGGATGAGAATAACCGATCCGATGCGGAGTGAATCACTAATATTTTTGAGAAAAATTTCTTTGTTCGATGATGTTTCTTCCCAGTCCTTTGAAGATGATGACCAGCCGAGATAAAGCATCTGTTCGCTTGCAACGAATGATTTTATTTCTTTCGTACCTTCTCCGTATGGAGGACGGAAGAATTGTGGTCGTATTCCTGTAATATTTGTAATCAAATCGCTTGTGTTGGTAATTTCTTTTTTTACTTTTTCAAAATCTTTTTCTTTTTTTAGATTTGCGTGACTCCATGTGTGATTACCAATTTGAAATCCTTTATCAAAAACATAACGAATGGCACCGTTGTCTTTTTTGTTGTTAATTCCATTAATGAAAAAAATTGCTTTTACATTTCTTTTTTCTAGTATGTCAGCTATTGTGCGAGTGTATTCTGTTGGTCCATCATCAACTGTCAAAAGAACAATTTTACCGCTAGCACCTTTTTCAAGGGGTGCAATCGCAACATCCTTTATGATTTTATAAAGAGGATAATTACTTTTTACTACTTTGGTTGTTTCAAGGATGCGAGCCTGTTCTTCTTGTTTGGCTGTTTCAGCGCGCAAAGCAAAAACACCACTTATGATAATCGCGATACCAATGATGGCTAGTGCAATTAAAATGCGATGATGTTTTATCATGAATGCTTAAACAAGCCGATAATCAATTGTTTTCTTGTTACGATCAGCGCCCTCGACTTTGAATTTGACGCGGTCTCCAAGTGTGTATTTCTTTTTAGTTTTTGATCCCTTGATGGACATATATTTTTTGTCGAATGTGTAATAGTCATCAATCAAATCACGCATGCGAACCATACCTTCACATTTTGTTGCTTTATCTTCTATGTATAGACCCCATTCGGTTACACCAGTAATCACACCTTCGTAGACTTGTCCTATACGAGTCGACATATATTCAACTTGTTTGTATTTAATTGATGCGCGTTCAGCTTCGGCGGCTTCTTTTTCGCGAAGAGATGCTTCATTACTCATTGTTTCGTATTCTTGCCATTTTTCTTTTGGAATTGGTTTGCCGGCAATAAAATCTGCAAGTAAACGATGAACAATAACATCAGGATAGCGTCTGATTGGTGAAGTGAAGTGTGTATAGAATTTGAAACCAAGTCCGTAGTGGCCGATATTTTTTGTTGAATAGATTGCTTTTGCCATAGTACGGATAATTGCTGTGTGAACGGTGTCGCGGAGTGGATTGTGTTCAAGCTTACCGACGAGCGTGTTGATTTCTTCTGATGGAATAACACCATCTTTTAATTTCATATGGTATCCCAATTTACGCAGGAACATCACGAGGTCTTGCATTTTTTCCTTGTTCGGTAAATCGTGAATACGGTAGACGAATACACTATTTCCTTTGCCTTTTTGAGACATATATTCAGCAACACGGCGGTTGGCGAGCAACATGAATTCTTCAATTAATTTGTGCGTATCTCCACGAACTTTTGTGTATACAGATGTGGGAACACCGTTCTCGTCTAATTTAAATTTTACTTCTTCTTGTTCAAGTGAAATCGCGCCTTCGTCAAATCTTTTTTTTAAAAGTTTTTTGGCGATACTGTTGAGTGTTGAAAGTTCACTATAAAAGTCACCCTTCTTTTCATCAAGAACTTTCTGGGCGTTTTCGTATGTGAATCTTTTGTCGGAATGAATCACTGTGCGTCCGAACCATTGTGTGTGAATTGTTCCACTTCCATCCATTTCAAATATCGCCGAAAAGGTGAGACGGTCAACATTTGGATTCAAACTGCACAGGCCGTTTGAAAGTTCTTCGGGGAGCATCGGGATTGTTCGGTCAACGAGATACACTGATGTACCGCGTCTGCGAGCCTCGTCACCAAGTGCGGTATTCGGGCGGACATAATGAGAGACATCAGCGATATGAATACCGATTTCAAAATGCCCATTTGGTAATTTTTTGAATGACAATGCATCGTCAAAATCTTTTGCGTCTTCTGGGTCAATTGTGAATGTTGTTGTCTCGCGCATGTCTCGTCTATCTGCGATATCTTTTTCTGTGATGCCTTTGTCTGCAATTATTTTTGCTTCACTATCAACTGCCGGTGGGAAGAGTGCATCAAAACCCTTTTCAAGGGCGATCGCCTCCATTTCAGCATTGTGTTCCATCGGTGCGCCGAGAATTTTCGTTACTTCGCCAATCGGTGCTTTTTTAGGATCATCCCAGAGGGTAATTTCAACGAATACTTTTTGTCCAACTGCGGCGCCGTTTAATTTCTGTTCTGGAATAATGATGTCGGTGTACATTCGTAAGTCGCTCGGAATAAGAAAATACATGTCGTGTTCTTTTTCTATGATACCCGAGAACCCCTTGTTTGATCGACGCAAAATTGTATCTACATGACCTGTTTGCGCGCCGTCGTGTTTTTTAGGCAAGAGAAGAACCCTCACCGTGTCGCCGTTGCAGGCAGTATGGAGAAATGAATGTTCAACTTCAATGGTTTCGTTTGTGTGGGGGATACGGACAACGCCAGCTCCTTTGTGGGAAATGTGAATAATTCCCTCAACATAACGATTTTTGGCTTTTTTATCTGTCTCTGCTTTTTTCATATAACGAGTATAGCATGAAGGACACTAAAACTTGATTATTAAAAGTGTCTGTGTTAGGATAGCCCTATGTTAATGATTCGACTACAACGAACAGGTCGCAAGAACGATCCGGCTTTCCGGGTTGTTTTGACTGACTCTAAAAACGCTGCGAAAAGCGGTAAATTTAAAGAAATTCTCGGTTCATATAATGTGAAAGGTGGCGAAGCACTTTTCAAAGCTGATCGCATAAAACACTGGATGAGTGTTGGCGCGCAGACTTCTGCGACTGTCCACAACTTCCTAGTTGCACAGAAAATCGTTGAAGGCAAAAAGAAAAATGTGCTTTCAAAAAAGACTCCAACAAAATCTCGTAAAGAAATGAAACAAGCATAACAAAAAAAATCTCCACGGTGTGGAGTTTTTTTTGTTGCATAAGAATATACATTTGCTATCATTATATTTAAGGCAGGTTGTAGTCGGTACACTGCACAGATTTTAAGAATAAAACGATATTGAGTATTATGACAGACGACAAAGCATTTCTTGAATATATTGTAAAATCATTGGTTGATTTTCCTAACGATGTGAAAATTGACCGTACTGTTGATGAGATGGGCGTTCTTATAACAATGAGTGTTAATCCAGCAGATATGGGTAAAATTATCGGCCGACAAGGTAACACAGCAAAAGCAATTCGCACACTCCTTCGTGTGATTGGTATGAAGAATAACGCTCGTGTTAATTTGAAGATTAACGAACCAGAGGGTGGTTCGCATCAGGCAGTTTCTGGAAGTGAGGCATCGAAGTCAGTGGATGCTGCGCTTGAAGATTTGAAGGGTATTTAAAATCAAATATCTAACACCATCTACTTTGTTACGGATTCCGGTTGCTCGGTCAATGTAGGTCAACTACATCTCTCTCGCAATCCTCATCCGTGCCTCGTATCTGGTGTCATATATTTAATTTTTTGAAAAATAAAATATAGCAAAAGCCGGTTCCTAAATGAACCGGCTTTTGCTTGCATTTTTTCTTCCTAATTACTACTATCTACTTACTACTAACTATATTTATGCACTTCCATATAATTACTCTTTTTCCTGAAATGTTTGACTCATACTTAGGCGAGTCTATTTTAGGGCGGGCGATAAAG
Organism: uncultured Candidatus Saccharibacteria bacterium; assembly: GCA_964469225.1. Lineage (GTDB taxonomy): Bacteria > Patescibacteriota > Minisyncoccia > Phycocordibacterales > UBA9973 > UBA8515. The sequence goes on from CAYXYC010000007.1 coordinate 19,772, forward strand.
GAAAAGAAAATATCTGTTTCTTTTACAAACCCTCGAAAATTTGTCACAGGAAAATATAAAAAAGTATGGCCTGACGGCAATATCTCGCTCCAAGTCGATGACCGACCGTATGCTGGTGGTCCCGGCATGGTCATGCGCGCCGAGCCAATAATAAAAGCAGTTGAAGCAGTTGTTAAGAAAATTTCTAAGCCAAGGGCTAAAGGCCAAAAGCTAAAAGCTCGCATTTTAGTTATTAATTTTTCTCCATCTGGCGATAATTTCACAACGGGATTTGCAAAGGGGGCAGTTCGTAAATATACAGATATTATTTTTATATGTGGTCGCTATGAGGGCATAGATGCCCGCGTGGATAAAATATTGAAGACGAAAAAGATATCAATAGGGGACTATGTGCTTACAGGCGGGGAATTACCAGCAATGGTGCTGATCGATTCAATCTCTCGCCAAGTGAAAGGCGTGCTTGGAAATTTTGATTCTCGTGAAGAAGAGCGAGTCTCATCAAGTGAAGTCTATACTCGCCCGGAAGTAATTGAATATAATGGCAAGAAGTACAAAGTACCGAAAGTCCTCCTTTCAGGGGATCATAAAAAAATAGGGGAATGGAAAAATAAAGATAAATAGTAATTTGACAGATCAACTTTTCTACAGTACTCTAATCAAAAAACTGCTTATGAAAAGAAATAAATTCACTAAGTTCTTTTACACGATATTCCATATCTTGTTTACGCTTCTTGCTGTAATCATCATTGTCATTCCGGTCTGGTTTTTCTGTTTAATCGCATGCACTCTCAATAAGGGTAAGACTATTTATAAAGAATTTGCTATCGTATCGTACATCATACTCCGATGTCTTGGAGTCCGACTATATATTGATGGCAAAATTCCTGATCGCAATGAAGATTTTATTGTAGTATCTAATCATGTCAACTGGTTGGACGCTCTCAAGATTGCACGGCTTTTCAATGGTACTCCTGGCGTAGTCTTTCTCGACAAGAAAATGTTCAAGTATCCCATCCTCGGATGGTTTCTTCGAAAAGTAGAAGCTATTTCTATTGATGGTAAGACGCATACTGGTATTGCTCATGCATATCGTCAATCATTAGAGGTTTTGAGAAAGAGGAAGAAACATCTATTCATTTTTCCTGAAGGACGGAGGACTCTTGATGGCAAGATGTCTCCATTCAAGCGAGGAGCTTTTTCTCTTGCTATTGAAACAAACACAAGAATTTTTCCAGTTGGTATTGCAGGGGCATTCGAGTTCAGCAACAAGGGCACTTGGCTACTTAATCCTGGTCCTGTTGTTGTTTGTACCGGTTCAATCATTGATATTGGTGATAACAGTGAAGAAGTACTAATTAATATCACTCGAGCCGAGGTTAGTAAATGCATCCTAAATGCAGAAGAGATCTGGAAGAAAAAGTTGTAATCAGAAAGAGATTTATAAAGCCCCGCACAAGTGCGGGGCTTTTCTGTGATTACCTAGGCACAGCCTAGGGCGGGAAGGGGATTACAAGAAGATAAAGAGGTGGAAGAATAAATAAAAGAAAAAGGCCCTCATGGGCCTTAAAAAGTTTCAGCAGATAACTCATATTTTTTCATTTCTTCAGTAATTTCTTTGCCAATTTTACTACTTGAAAACAAAACAGTAAAATCTGAGCAACTTGAGATGTTTGCATGAATATTTATTTTTTCAGCAAAGACTTGAATATGGATATAAGAAATTAGTCCACTCGCATATTCCATTTCATTAGTAAATGGCTTAAATCCTTGTTTTCCGATCTGAAAGAAGAAACTTACATGATTCCACTTAGTGCTTACAATAAACCAAGCTTCATATTTTGGGGGCAATGAAGGGTCTTTATAATAACAATAAACACTTTTTCTGCTGTAATACGCGCTCTGTTCCTTCTCTACCTTTTCTCCTTCGCAGTATTTGAGGTGAAAATTTTGAAATAGGTATAAAGGAAAAAGACAGGGATTGTTTTTAAAATCCCAAATAATATTTTTATCTTGATAGAACTTTTCTAGATCATCTGGGATAACTACTTCAGTATTCATTGTTGTTTATAATTTTTCATATTTATACTTTAAATTACTATTATAGTCAAATAAATATAATAGCCTGTATAAAAGGAGTTTTTAGTCATATTTGACAAAAAGTGGCATTTAGTATAGGATTACCCCCAGTGAACAACGATTGAGTTATGGCAGTACCGATCACTATGTATTCTATTATAAGCGTGTAATGGCACACTTGTGTTAAAAAACAATAAAACTGCCAATTATATAAAGCCACAGCAATAAGGTTTGGTCACCTTAGTGCTTTTTTGCGTTCAAAATTAATTATCTAACGCCATTCATTTTGGTGTTATCTGATTAATTTTAATTTTCTTATTGATATGAAAAAAACAGTAACACGAGAAAAGAAGTATTTTTCACGGTACAAAAAACCGTTGGTCGAGTTTCCAAACCTCATTGAGAATCAGTTGGTTTCATTTAACTGGCTCGTTGAGACAGGTATTAAAGAAGTTTTCAAAGAGTTTTCTCCAATCAACGATTATTCAGAGAAAAAATTTCAACTTGATTTCTCTTCTTTCTCGCTCGGTGAACCGAAGTTTGATGAAGAATATACAAAGATAAATAAATTAACATACGAAGGTCCGCTCAAAGCGCGCGTTCGTTTGTTAAACAAATCAATCGGCACAACAAAGGAACAGGAGATTTTTATGGCGGATGTTCCACTCATGACAAAGCACGGTACATTCATTATTAACGGTGTTGAACGCGTTATTGTCCCACAACTTACTCGTTCATTCGGTGTGTTTTTCACTGAACAAGAACAAAAAGGTAAGAGATATTTCGGCGCAAAAATTATCCCAGCCCGTGGTGTTTGGATTGAAATCGAATCCGATGCTGACGGTGCTGTCTATGTTCGTATAGACAAAAAGCGCAAATTCTCTGTTGCGTCTCTTCTTCGTGTACTCGGACTTACAACTGACGAAGCCATGACCAAGGCTTTCGGCAAGAATGAGGAAGTTATCAAAACCCTTAAAATCTGTCTTGAAAAAGACCCAGCAAAGACACTTTCTGATTCATATATTGAAATATACAAGCGACTTCGTGATGGTGACCTTGCAACGCCTGACAATGCCCGCGAATTTATAACAACACTTCTTTCAAGTGAACGCTACGACTTATCTCCGGTTGGTCGTTTCCGCTTCAATAAGCGATTCGACAAGAGTATGGCAGACAAAGAAATGGAACGCCGAACAATTTCAGGTGATGATGTTGTAGCAATCATTTCTCATATTATTGAACTCAACAACACACCACACGCAACAGCTGACGATATTGACCACTTGGGTCAGCGTCGTGTTCGCTATGTGGGGGAAATGCTTCAGCAGAAAGTCCGCATGGGTATGGCGCAAATTAAGCGTAATATCCAGGACCGTATGTCTACTATTGATGTTGGTACAACAATGCCGATTCAAATCATCAACCAGCGTCCACTCCAAGCTCGTATCAAAGAATTCTTTACAGCGAACCAGTTGTCACAGTTCATGAACCAAGAAAATGTCATGGCGGAAGTTGAACACCTCCGAACACTCTCAGCGCTCGGCCCGGGTGGTCTTACTCGTGAACGCGCAGGACTTGAAGTTCGTGATGTGCATACATCGCACTATGGTCGTGTGTGTCCTATTCACACCCCAGAAGGTCCGAACATCGGTCTTATTCTTCACCTTTCAACATACGCAAAGATTAATGAATTCGGTATTATTGAAACTCCATACGTAAAAGTAAAAAATGGAAAAATCACAAATGAAGTGGTGTATTTGAACGCACTCGAAGAAGAAAAATACAACATTGCTCACTCTGGTATTAGTTATGATGAGAAGGGAAATATTCTCGAAGACAAAGTGGAAGCTCGTCTCTCTACAAATCCAGGTCTTATTGATAAAAAAGAAATTGACTTTATTGACGTTGCGACAAACCAAGCATTCTCTGTTGCGACATCAATGATCCCATTCCTCGAACACGATGATGCTCACCGAACACTCATGGGAAGTAACATGCAAAAGCAGGCGCTTCCATGTATCGTTCCTGAAGCACCGCTTGTTGCGACAGGTATGGAAGAGCTTGCATCACGTGATTCAGGACGTCTCATCGTTGCAGAAGTTTCAGGTACAATCTCATACGTTGATGCAAAGAAAATCACCGTAAAAGACGAAAAAGGTAAAGATCATACATATCCGTTGATTGCATTTTCTCGAACAAACAACTTCTCTGTATTGCACCAGCGACCAAGTGTATCTCTCGGTGACCATGTAAAAAAAGGTCAGGTACTCGCTGATACATCAACAACAGACCGTGGTCAGATTGCGCTCGGACAAAACGCACTTGTGGCATTTATGTCTTGGGGTGGAGCAAACTACGAAGACGCGATTATTCTTTCAGAACGACTCGTAAAACAAAGTAAGTTTACAAGTATTTATGTTACTGAATTCGTATGTAATGTTCGTGATACAAAACTCGGACCAGAAATCACAACACGCGATATTCCAAACGTTGGTGAAAACAAACTCAAAGACCTCGACGAAGACGGCATTATCGTTGTTGGTGCTGAAGTTCGTGAAAATGATATTTTGGTAGGAAAAATTACACCAAAAGGTGAGACAGAACTCACTCCAGAAGAACGACTCCTTCGATCAATCTTTACTGAAAAGGCTCGTGATGTGAAAGATACATCACTTCGTCTTGAACACGGTAAAAAGGGTCGTGTTGTTGGTGTTAAAATCTTTTCTCGTGACCAAGGTCACAATCTTGAATCAGGTATTATCAAGCGTATTGTTGTTGAAATCGCACAGATTCGAAATATTTCTGTGGGTGACAAGCTCGCAGGTCGTCACGGTAACAAAGGTGTTATCTCTGTTATCTTGCCAGAAGAAGAAATGCCATTTATGGCCGATGGTACACCTATCGATATTATTCTTACACCACTCGGTGTTCCATCTCGTATGAACCTTGGGCAGATTCTTGAAATGCACTTGGGATATGCTGCACACACACTTGGATATCAGGCAATCGTTCCTCCGTTCTCATCTGCAACTGTTCCAGAAATCAAAGCTGAGCTCGTAAAATCAGGTCTTCCGGAGACTGGAAAGGTAACACTCTATGAGGGTCGCACTGGCGATGTATTTGATCAGGATGTTGCTATTGGGTATATGTACATGTTGAAACTTCACCACATGGTTGAAGATAAATTGCACATGCGTTCTATTGGACCATACTCACTTATCACACAACAGCCACTCGGAGGTAAAGCTCAAGGTGGAGGTCAGCGATTCGGGGAAATGGAAGTCTGGGCGCTTGAAGGTCATGGTGCTGCACACACACTTCGTGAAATGCTTACAATCAAATCTGACGATATCATTGGTCGATCGCAGACATTCGACGCAATTATCAAAGGCAATCCAATCGGTGAGCCAAACGTACCAGCATCATTTAATGTCCTCCTCTCATACCTCCGTGGACTTGCTCTCGATGTTGATTTGAAAAAGTCGAACGACTAACGATTACTCCTAACTATTATTTCTCTATGAAAACAATTGATACAACAGATTTTGATTCAATCACACTCTCTCTTTCGTCTCCAGAGCGTATTCTTGAATGGTCATACGGTGAAGTTACAAAACCAGAAACGATTAACTATCGTACTGGTCGCTCAGAACGTTCTGGTCTCTTTGATGAACGTATTTTTGGTCCAGAAAAGGATTACGAATGTTACTGTGGAAAATATCGCCGAATCCGTTAC